>CBDTYP010000058.1:0-12145 GCA_965364645.1 uncultured Gammaproteobacteria bacterium
TGGGGTGCGATTCCGTGCTCCGCGACGGAACGATCGTGGTGCACGCTGCGGGTGTAGTCCCAACGATCGAGGATGCTGCCGACAATCCCCGGCCCGAACAGGATCGTGATGATGACCGCGAGCGCCACCAGCGCCAGCAGCAGCTTCGAGCCCCGCGCCGGGCGCTGCCTGGCCGGGGTCTGCCTGGTAATAGGCTCCGGCGGGGCGGCCGCTTCGGGGGGGCGCTCGCGGGCCAGCTCCGACTGGAGCTTCATGAGCTCGGCCTGAAACTGGCCCGTACTTGGTTCCTGAGTGCGGAACTCCGACATGGTTGAATTCTCCGGATTGCGGCCTTAGCGGTGGGCGCCAGGATGTCCGCGATGATCGATACTACCTAGTAGATTAGCCAAATCTGGGACATTTGCAGGTCCTCCCGAGGGCAAATCCCGGATGGCCTTATCCGAATCCTGATATACACTTGATCATTCACTCCAAACTTCCTTCCACGCCGTGACCGAGAGCTACTGGGAAAGTATCAAGGCATTCGTATGGAATGCCGTATGGGGCGTGAACCTGGCGTCGCTGTCGCCGCTGCGCGCCAGTGCCGTCAAGTCCCTGCGGGTCGCCCACATGATGGTCCGGGAGCTGGCCGACGGGCAGCTCAACGTGCGCGCGGCGAGTCTCGTCTACACGACCCTGCTCTCGCTTGTGCCCGTGCTGGCCTTGAGCTTCGCGCTCTTCAAGGCCTTCGGCGTGCATCACGAGCTGACGCCGGCCATGATGGCGTATCTCGAGCCGCTCGGTGAGCGCGGCGTCGAGCTCGGCAACCAGATCATCACGATGGTCGAGAGCGTCAACGTCCGGGGTCTCGGCATCATGGGGCTCGTGTTTCTTCTCTACGCGGTCGCCCGGGTCGTCCAGAAGGTCGAGCAGGCGCTCAATTACACGTGGCGTGTACGCACGCAGCGGCGTTTCTTCGAGCGGCTGAGCAGCTATTTGAGCGTCACCATCTTCGGTCCGATCTTTATTTTCGCCGCGATGTTCATCTCGGGTTCGCTGATGAATTCCGATGTAGTGACGCACCTCATCGAGGTCACGCATACCGGCGCGCTGGTGAAGATCGGCGGCAAGCTCGTTCCCTACTTTCTCGTAGTCGCCGCATTCACGTTCGTCTATTTCTGGATGCCGAACACCCGGGTGCGGATCGGCTCGGCATTCTCCGGCGCCCTCATCGCGGGTTTTCTCTGGGCAGTCGCCGGTTGGGTGTTCGCCGCCCTGGTAGTCGGCTCCACGAACTACACCGCCGTCTATTCCGGGTTCGCTATCGTCATCCTTTTTATAATGTGGCTGCACATCTCGTGGTTGATACTCCTGATGGGCGGCAGCGTCGCCTTCTATAACCAGCACCCGGAGTACGTGGGGCTTCTCACCCACGAGCTGCACTACAGCAATCGCGTGCGCGAGCGTCTCTCGCTGCTCGCGTGCTTCCTCATCGTTCAGCACTTCCAGTTCCGGCTCCAGCCCTGGACCGCGGTGGCCCTGTCGCGAAGACTGGAAGTGCCTCTCGAGAGCCTCGAGACGTTGCTCGATTCCTATGAGAAGGCGTCCATCGTAGTGGCGGTTGCCGGCCGCTCGAAGGCCTACGTGCCCGCCCGGGATCCGGGAAGCATCTCGGTCGCCGAGGCTCTCGCGGTGACGCGGTCGTCGGGGGAGAGCCGTCACTTCGCCTACGACAACATTAGTTCCGAGCCCGCCGTGGACGCGGTCTGCGCGGAGATCGAGGGCGCCATGGAGGCCGCCCTCGCCGGCAGCAGCCTCCGGGATCTCGTGCTGGCCAATCCCCCCACGGGCAACGACGGCGCGGCGCCCGCGGACGCTGCCACCGATCTGGTGACGGTGGTATCCGCGGGGCAGGCCGACGATTCTCCCGACGTCCCCGGGATCGAGGGCGAGCCCGAGCGCCGGGTCCGAGACGGAGATTCCTGACCCGCCGAGCACGCCATTCCGGCATTCTGTGACTCGGGACTCGGATGGCCGGAGGGGCCAGGGCCTACAGTAGGGCAAGACTTTGCGCTATAGGAGGCGCACCATGTTCAGCTTGCCAACGGAGCCGGGCTCCATCGGGAATACCCTGGATGCCGGTTTCAAGCTCTACGCCACATCGTTCAAGCGCGTGCTCGCGATGGCCATCCTGTCCATCGTGTCGGTGGCCGTGCCGGTCGTCGCCATGGTCTTCGGCATCGCGGCCTTCGCGGGCACCGGTCAGGAGCCGGAGGCCGGGATCATCATCGTCGTCGTGGCGGGCGTCCTCGTCGCCCTGACCCTGTACCTGTGGTTCTATCTGGCGGCGATCTGCCGCATCGGCGGCATCGCCTACGGGCAGAACTTCGACTTCGGCGCCTGCATGTCCATGAGCGGGCGGCGACTCCTCGCCGTCATCGGGGGGTGGTTCCTATACAGCCTTGCCATGATGGGCGGATTCATTCTTCTCATCATCCCGGGAATCTTTCTCTCGGTGAGTCTCTCGATGTTCACGCTGTGCATCCTTCTGGAAGGCGACGGCGTCATCGAGTCCCTGCGTCACAGCTTCAGGCTCATATGGGGAAACTGGTGGCGCACCGCCATCGTCGGAACGGTCGTACTCATCATCTACTATGTGATCTCACTCGCCATCGAGATTCCGTTCATGGTGCTCAACTCGATCCTGTTCGACACCGAGTTCGGGCAGCAGGCCGGCCTGGCCGAATCACTGCTCTCCATGGTGGGAAGCTTCCTGTCCGCGATCGTGACCTTTCCGCTGATGATCGCCGCGATCATCGCGTTGTTTCACGATCTCAAGCTGCGCAAGGAAGGGCACGATCTGGAAGCTCGCGTCGAGGCCCTGGCCGCCAGCGCCTGACCGAATGCGGCTCTCCTGCCTCGCCCTCGCCGGAACCCTTGCGTTGGCGGCGTCCGGGGCGGGAGCGTCTACGTTGCCCGGCCCTCTGTCGGGCGAGTTGCCGGGCGGGCTGATCCGCGCGTGCCTCGCGGAGCTTCGCGCGCTGTCGAAGAGCGAGGGCCATTCGGAGACCCACAACTTCGATCTCGCGGCGCGTTGCCCGCGTCTGGCGGCTTCCCTCGGCGCGTCGCCGGCCATCACGGATTCGGCAGCGCTCGACATCCGCGCGACCAGCGTCGAGGGGCTGCGGGATCTGCAGTCCTACGCGGGCGGATTCAACCGGGAGCCCGCAGCCGACAGGTTCTCTCCGGACTATGAAGGCCTGGACGCGCTCATCGAAGAGGTCCTCATCGTCGCCGAAGTCGACGACGGCGTGTGGGATCGTTTTCTCCGCTGGCTCGAGCAGTACGTGCGCGACGGAGCATCTCCGGGCCTCGAGAGCTTCGCCAAGTGGCTGAAAGACCTCGACGCCCCGCCCTGGCTCGGGGATGTGCTGCTAAAGGGCTCCATCGTCCTGATCGTCCTGCTAGCCATCATCGTGGTGGGCAACGAGATCCGCCTCTCCGGCCTCCTGCGCCGAAAGTGGCGCCCCCGAAAGGCGCAGGCGGAGGCCGCGGCTCCGTCTCTCGAGGCCCGGCCGCCCATCGCCTCCCTCGACGAGCTTCGCGGACTGCCGACCCGGCAGCTCGCCGCGGGCATCCTCGAGTACGTCACCGCGGTGTTCGTCGAGCACGGCTGGTTGTCTTCCAGCACGAGCCTCACCAACGGTGAGCTGGTCCGGCAGGTCAATCAGCGAAAGAGCAATCTCGCCGGTCCGTTCTCCGGCCTCGTCGGCGGCGTCGAGAGGATCATCTACGGCGATCGGCTCCCCGACGACGCGGCGCGCCAGCAACTGTTCGACGCGGCCACCGCGCTGGTGGAGGGCGCCCGCTCCGCCGGATCGGTCACGCCCGTGGTCCGCCGATGAAAGATCGATTGATCACCATCGGCGGCGGACTCCTCGCGTTCGCGATCGTCGTCGTCCTCCTCGTGCCCGTCGACCGTGACGAGGCGGAGAGCGTATCGCGGCCGCTATCCGCCGACCGTGGCAGCGCGGGACTGCAGGCACTCAAACGCTGGCTCGAACGGGGCGGTGTGGAAACCGATGTCCTCGGCCGCCGCTACACGGCGCTTGCATCGGATCTGGATCTGAGCCCCGTCGGCAATCTCCTGATCGTCTCGCTCCCGCAGCTGACCCCGTCGCGATCCGGCGAGCGCGAGGCCCTGCGCACCTGGATCGCCCAGGGCAACAGCGCGATCGCATTGGTCGCAGCCGGGGACGCGCCGTTGTGGATGTTGTGGACGGGGGATTCCACGACCAACAGCTTCCTGGAAGCCCTCGGCTTCGAGCTGGCGAGGGAGTTGGCGGAAGAGGAGGGCGAGGTCCCGGAGAACAGTGACGCCGACAAGGAGGACGAGAGGATCGAGGATGACCCATCAATGCGCGCCGAGGTCGAGAGAGGACTCGTCGGCGAGCAGATCGCGCTCTCGCCGACGCTCTCCCATCCGCTCACCCGGGGTGTGAAGGCCATTTCGACCCGGTCACTGCCGGATCGGGACAGCGGCTGGTATCTCACCGGCGCCGAGCGCGGCAGGGCGGTGCTGCCCCTGCTGGCCACACCGGGCGACGGCGCCGCGTTCTGGGAGGCGCGGGTCGGCTCCGGTCGCGTGTGGGTGAGCCGCTACTCCGACATCGTCGCCAACGGTCAGCTGGCCGAGGCCGACAACGGACGATTCCTCGCGAACCTCGTCGCATCCTCCCTCGGCCCCAACGGCCGGGTCATCTTCGACGACATGCATCAGGGTTCCACGAATCTCTACGACGCGAAGGCGTTCTTCAGCGATCCGCGCTTCATCCATACGCTTATCTTCCTGGTCGCCTTCTGGCTTCTCTATCTCGTCGGGCGCAGCCGCCGGCTCGCGCCCGCCCGGGAGGCGACTCCCCGCTACTACGCGGCGGACCTCGCCCGGGCCATGGCGGGCTTCTTCGTCCGCCGCCTTGGCGCCGTGACCGTGGAACGCCAGCTGTTCGTCTTCTTCTTCAACGACGTCCGGAGCCGATTCGGACTGCCCACGAACGGGCAGCCGGTATGGTCTATCTTGTCAGGGATGTCGCGGGTTTCCGCCGACGACATCGATCAACTGCGGACGCGCTACGAGCATGCGGCGAGGAAGCCCGATCTGGTCTCGCTGGCGCGCATCATGCAGCGCACGAGGGAAAGTCTCTTATGAGTTCACAAGCGCGGACGCTCGAGACGGAGCTCCAGGCACGGCTGGGTGAGGCGGTGTTCGGCGCCGAGGAGATCGTGCACGGTCTGTGCCTGGCCCTGGTGGCGGGAGGGCATGTCCTGCTGGAAGGCGTTCCCGGGCTCGGTAAGACGCTGCTCGCACGCACCCTCGCGGCCCACAAGGGCGGCAGGTTCAAGCGGGTCCAGTGCACGTCGGATCTGATGCCCGCCGATATCACCGGCGTGCACGTGTTCAATTCCGACAATCGCACGTTCGAGTTCATCGCCGGGCCACTCTTCGCCGATGTGGTCCTGGTGGACGAGATCAACCGGACGAGCCCCAAGACCCAGTCCGCGCTGCTGGAAGCGATGGAGGAGGGTACGGTCACGATCGATCGCGAGACCTACCCGCTCCCCGACGATCATTTCGTCATCGCGTCACAGAATCCCCACGAGTTCGAGGGGACCTATCCGTTGCCGGAATCCCAGCTCGACCGCTTCCTGATCAGGCTGGACATGGACTATCCGTCCCGGGACATGGAGCAGCGTGTTCTCAAGTTCTACGATCACTCGGCCGGGCAGCGGCGCAGGACGCCGAAGGTGGACGCTCCCATCACCGATCAGCTCATCGCCGAGGCGCGGCGCGAAGCCGACGCCGTGCACGTATCGGACACTGTCTACGACTACGTCGGCGCGCTCGCGACCGCCAGCCGCACCCATCCCCACGTGAGCCTGGGGCTCTCCACCCGCGGCGCCCTCGCCGTGATGCGCTGCGCCCGCGTCGAGGCGGTGCTGCGCGGCGCCGAGTTCGTCACTCCCGACGACATCAAGACGGTAACGAAGTCGGTGGTCACCCATCGGCTGATCCTGTCCCCGGACGCGAGCCTCGAGGGCATCGGCGGCGGCGACGTCGTCGAATCGATTCTCGCCCAGGTGCCGGTGCCGAAGGACTGACGCCCGGGAACGGGTTCGCGATCATGTTGCTGGCCACCCGTTGCTATGCCTTTGCCGCCTTCGTGGTCGCGATCGCCATCATCGGGCAGTGGGCCCCCGCGATCGGGCCCGATACCTGGCGCCTGCCCGCCGCCGCGCTCCTGCTCGCGCTTCTGATAGAAGGCGTCCTGACCCGGCGCCAGGGCGTGGACATCGCGCGGCGCCTGCCCGTGCGGGGCTTGCTCGGTCAGGCGCTCTCGAGCGAGCTCGTGGTGCACAATCCCGCCCCCTATACGCTGCGGCTGGACGTGGTCGACGCGCCGCCCGCCGCCCTGCAGCCGGCCGACGAGCCCCTGCACTGGCGCATCGGGCCCGGCGAGTCGGCGACCCGGGGCGTGTGCCTGGTTCCCCAGGAGCTCGGGGAGTTCGAGTGGCAGGACCTTCGCACCCGCAGTCTCGGCCCCTTCGGGCTCGCCTGGTGGCACAGGAAGATACGTTTGCCGGCGACGCTCCCGGTGGTGCCGGACCATCTCCACGCCGGTGATCACCGCGCGGGCAGCGCGGATCAGGGGCGCTACGTGCGCTCGAGCAGCGGCGGCGGCACCGAGCTGATGGGGTTTCGCGACTATCAGCGGGGAGATCCCCTCAGGAGCATCGACTGGAAGGCGACGGCGCGGCGCGGGACGCCGGTCGTGCGCCTCTACGCCAACGAGGAGCATGTGGAGATCGTGCTCGCCGTGGACGCCGGGCGCACGAGCGGCATTCAGTCCGGTTCCCTGACCCGCCTTGGCCACTACGCCAACGTCGCCGCGCGGCTCGCGGAGAAATCCCTCGGCAACGGCGATCACGTCGGCGTGATCGTATTTGCCGAGGCGCCCATCCACGTCGCCGCGGGGCTGCGGGGCGCGAGCGGTCTGCACCGCATCCGGGAGATCCTCGCAGGTATGCGCACCCAGGCCCGGGAGTCCAACCCCCTCGCCGCCGCGCTACATATCCGCCGCATCGTGAGTCAGCGGAGCCTGGTGGTGATGTTCACGGACATGGACGAGGGAGAGATCGCCGGGCAGCTGCGGCGGGCGACGAGCTTCCTGACGCCGAAGCACATGCCCATCGTCGCGAGCCTCCTGGACGAGGACGTGCTCGACATGCGATGGCCGGAGGCGCGGCGCTGGATCGACCCCTACACCATGCTCGCCGCTCAGGAGATAACCAAGGGCGCACGCCGAACGGCGCTGCACCTGGAGCGCTCCGGCGCCCACGTGGTCCTGGCGCGCCCGAGCGAGCTCGACAAACGGGTCCTCTCGGCCTACGAGACCCTGCGCCTGCGAAAAAGGGTGTGAAATAAATTCGGGGACAGTATACCTATTTCCCCGTTGGTAACCGTTGTAAGGCGCCCGGGCGCAAATGGGAAATAGGTATACTGTCCCCGAATTTCTTCCGGTTCGCTGGCCAGATGCGGCCGCTCAGGACCGACCAGAGCAGCACGCCGTAGGCGATGCCGACCGTTACGCGCACACCGAGCGGGAAGCGGTCGTCGGGCGAGATGTAGCCTTCGATGATTCCCGCGCCGACCAGGAATACGACCACCACCGGCAGCAGCGTTCCGGCCTGCTTTACCGCGTCCCTGAAGGCCGCCGTGCGGGTCTTCATGCCGGGGTGCACGAGCGCATTGCCGAGCTGGATGCCCGCGGCGCCCGCCAGGCATATGACGCTGAGCTCGACGACACCGTGGGCAACCACGAAGTTGAAGAGTCGCCCCGCCATATCGTACTTGGCCGTGAACGCGAACACTCCGCCCAGCATGAGACCGTTGAGGGAGATGATGTAGATCGTTCCGAGTCCGTAGAGCGCTCCCAAGGCGAAGGCGAAGAGCGAGACCATGATGTTGTTGGCCATGATCTGAATCGACAGCACCGAGGACGGCATGATGTTGAGGAGTCCGTCGGTCCAGAGCTCGCCGCGCTGCACCTTCTCGATCATCTCCTCGGACGCGAAGAGTGATGCGAGCTCCGGATTGAAGGTCACGAGCAGCCAGCCGACGGCTCCCGTGCCGAAAAACAACATGGCCGTAATCCAGATCGTCCCGCGCATGTCGTTGTAGACCCGCGGCACGTCGTCTCTGAAGAGCTCGACGAGTTGCGCTTTGTGTTTGGCGGGGCGTCGAAAGACGGCCTCGTGAGCCTTCAGAAACAAGCCCTCCAGCTCGCGATAGAGGCTGCTCCCCGGCATGAGCGCGCGGGCGAGAGAAAGATCCCGGCCGAGAGAGCGGAAGCGATCCACGAGCTCGACGGCATCGGGGTAGGTTTCACCTGCGCGGTCGCGCTGCAGCTCCAGGAGCTCCCCCAGCCGTTGCCAGTCCGCTACGCGCCTGCGCAGCCAGTGGACGAGGGTCTGATTCTCGCGCGGCGCCTCAAGTGCGCGGGGCATGGGCGAGGCTCTTCAGGCGCTCGTGCACTTCCCGCTCGAGCGCATGTCCGGTCGTGTCCGCGGGCAAAGATTCGCCCTGACTCGCGATCAGCTTGATACCGATGCGCGCGCGTTTCTCGGGAGCGAGCGTGAGTCGGACGTGTGCGCGGCGAAGCGATCGAACGCGGCACTGCTGGTCTTCTTCTCGAACGCGAGCAGGGTGCCCGCGGCCATGTCGCCGATTCGGATCTGACGTGGACTCATCATCACGCTGACGATCCCTACGACGTACATGATGGGCAGGGAATCGATCAGGCGGAAGATGTTTCTAATGAGCAGGGCGGACGCATCCGGAGTCTGACCCTCGGTCGTGACGACGCGAATGCCCGCGGCGCGCTTGCCGGGCGTGCGGCCCTTCATCGCGACTTCCAGGATCGGATGGTAGAGGAAGTAGATGATCGACGTAGGCAGGATGACGACGTAGAAGGCCAGGGAGCCGATGCTGTCGAAGATCTCGTCCCAGAAGCCCTGGCCGCCCAACAGCCCCAGCATCGCGGCCGCGCCTATGAGCCATGCGAGCGCGACGATGACGCGGATGTGCCAGTCGATGAGGAACGCGTAGCTGCGGCTGCCGATGCCGGCGATGGGCAGGTTTACCTCCGTCGCGTCGGCGGAGGTGAGGTGCAGCTCTTCCTGGATCGTCGCCATTGCGTCTCGCCGTTTCGGGGCCCAAACGGGAGGATAGTTGAACCTAACCCCCGCGGATGGGCCGGTCAATCGCGGTTGGCTCAGGCCGATACCCACTTCGCAGCCATTTAGTGACCCATTCCACAGAATTGGACAGGTCAGCGGTGGCAAGATGTCCGGAAATCATGGCTCTACCCGGCGCCGGAAGGCAGATCGGGACGCCGGATCCGCCGCGGAGCACGACAGGTGGCGGTTCAGGGGCTTAAGGGACGCGCCCCTATAACAACAATGAGAGAGACACGGCCGGACGTTGACCACGTCTAGCAGGAGTTTGCCGTGAGAAAGCGGAGTTACGAGAGCGTGGTCTTACTCCACGCAGAGGAGGCACAGCAGGCGATCGCCATCATGCGTGAGAGAGGCGCCTCGGCGTCGCTCGATCACCTCATGGAGTGCTACGAGCCCGACGAGAGCACTCTCGTCGATCATCGGATGCCTCCCTGGAACGACGGCGACAGCCTGTTCGAGAACGACGAGTTCGTGCTGTATTACAATCTGAGCTCGCCGTACATCGGACTGGTTCGCAAGCTGTCGAGCTTCAGCGCCGCCTGAGCGGGCCGGCGCGAACGCTATCCGGGCCCTCCGGGCCACCCGGGCGCGGGATCAGTATCCCTGCGCCAGCGAGCCGACGCGCCGCGGATCCGCCGCGCCGAGGAATGCCCCCTCGACATGCATCACCGTCTGGGTGCTTCCCATGGCGTTGCCGACGTCGATCTGGTGACCCATCGTGCTCAGCCTGTCGAGCGTGTCGTCGCTGATTCCCACCTCCACCCGCAGCTTGTCCGGCAGCCACTGATGGTGAATCCGCGGCGCCCCGGTTGCCGCGGCGATGTTCATCTCGTGATCGACGACGTTCATGATTATCTGCAGAGTCGTCGTGATGATGCGGCTGCCCCCGGGAGTGCCCGTGGCGAACCAGGCCTCGCCATCCTTGAAGACGATGGTGGGCGTCATGGAGCTCAACGGCCGCTTGCCCGGTTCGATGGCATTCGCCTCGCCGCCGACGAGCCCGTAGGCGTTGGGCACGCCCGGCTTCGCGGAGAAGTCATCCATCTCGTTGTTGAGCAGGATGCCGGTGCCTTCGGCGACGATGCCGGACCCGAAGCTGAAGTTGAGGGTGTAGGTGTTCGACACGACGTTCCCGGCGCCGTCCATGACGGAGAAGTGGGTTGTTTCGTTGCTCTCATAGGGGAGCGGGCTGCCGGGCTCGATGTGCTCGCTCGGCGTCGCGTATCGAAGTGATATCCGCTCGCGCAATTTGGCGGCGTAAGCCTTCGACGTCAGCCCGGCCATCGGTACTTTCCAGAAGTCGGGATCGCCGAGGTACTTGCTGCGGTCCGCGTAGGCGAGCTTCATCGCCTCCGCCATGAGATGGATGGTGTCGGCCGTGTTGTGGCCGAGGAACGCGATGGGATAGTCCTCGAGGATGTTGAGGATCTGAATCACGTGTATGCCGCCGCTGCTCGGCGGCGGCATCGAGTAGATGTCGTAGCCCCGGTAGGTGCCGTGCACGGGCTTTCGCACTATAGCTCGGTAGTTCTCGAGGTCATCTTTCGTGATCAAGCCGTCGTGCGCCGCCATGTCGGCGGCGATCTTCTCGGCGATCTCGCCGCGATAGAACGCATCCGGACCCTGCGCGGCGATCTGCGAGAGGCTTCCGGCCAGATCGCTCTGCACGAGCCGCTCGCCCTCGGCGAGCGGCGTGCCGTCCGGGTGCAGGAATATGCGCGCCGTGGCCGCGTGCTTCGAAAATCGTTTCACTCGCCGCCTGAACGTATCGGCCATCTGCGGCGTCACGGTGATGCCCTCGCGGGCGAGGTAGATCGCGGGCGCGATGACCTCGGCGAGACTCATGGTGCCGTACTTCTCGAGCGCGAGCGCCATCCCCGCCACCGTCCCCGGCACGCCCACGGACAGGTAGCTGAATCGCGCGCGCTGCTTGTCCACGTTCCCCGAGGCGTCGAGGTACATGTCCTGGGTCGCCCCGGCGGGCGCCATCTCCCGGTAGTCGATGGCGACCGTGTCGCCGCCGCCGGCCATGTGCACCATCATGAAGCCACCGCCGCCGATGTTGCCGGCGCGCGGCAGCGTCACCGTGAGGGCGAAGCCCACCGCGACCGCCGCGTCCACGGCGTTGCCGCCCTTCCTGAGAATGTCGACGCCGACCTTCGTCGCCGTGGCTTCCTGGGTCGCCACCATGCCGTGCCGAGCCACCACCGGGTGGACGATGTCGCGGCCGGACAGGATCGCTGTGTCCCTGGCCGACGCGATCTGACTCGCCGTGAGGAGAAGTGCGCCGAGCCACACCGCGGCTCGGGGCAGAGACCGCGCGCGCCGCGCGAGATGCAGTGTACGGAACATATGAACTTCTTCGATGGCCGGTGCGAGGGGCACGAGGGTAGCTCAGGGGTGATACGATGTCACCGACGCAGAGGTTCGAGTCATGTCTTCCGTCTCCCCCTACGGCACATGGGCTTCGCCCATCGACACCCCCATGCTGGTCGCCGACAGCGTGCGCCTCGGCGGTATCGCGCTGGACGGTGACGATGCCTTGTGGCTGGAAGGGCGCCCGTCCGAGGGCGGGCGCAACGTGCTGGTCCGCCGGGGCGGCGACGGGGTCGCGGAGGATGTGGTGCCCGCGCCGTATAACGTTCGCTCCCGCGCCCACGAGTACGGGGGCGGCTCCTACTTGGTCGACCGGGGGCGCGTGTGGTTCGTCAACTTCGACGACCAGCGGATCTACCAGTGCGACTCATCGACGCCGCCGCGCCCCCTCACCGCCGAGGGCCCCTGGTGTTACGCAGACATGATCCTCGATGAGCCCCGGGACCGGCTCATCTGTGTGCGCGAGGAGCATGGTGAGGACGGCGGCGAGCCG
>CBDTYP010000059.1:0-12112 GCA_965364645.1 uncultured Gammaproteobacteria bacterium
TGAAGAGCGGCATCTGTGAAGACCTCGATGGCCAGAGCGACACGACCGAGGGTGCAATAGAGAACCAACTAGTCCTGCTTGTCTGCTACGAACTACCCGCTTTACTTCCCTGTGCTGCCCAGCTTGCGAAGCACGATACTGCGAGTTGGGCCATGACCTCGCAGGCCGTGTTTCAGCGGACTTTGCTGGAGCCACTGGAGGAGAAAGAAATCGAGAAGACTATCGAGTCTCTCGAGGAGATTAAGGACCCGACTTCGACTGCGGTCCGCACTCAATTCGAAGATCATCCCTTTCCGCGGTGGCTAAGCGCGGGTCAGCCGGATGAGTACGAGCTTGCATCGCTGTTGAGCAGGCAGTTTCCGCATTTCGAACGACCCGCCTTCGTGACACAGAATCCGAAGATACTCGTCGCTGGGTGCGGTACCGGTGAAGAACCCATTACGATTGCGCTCGCGAATCCGAACTCCCAGATGGTCGCGGTAGACTTGAGCCGCCGCAGTATTGCCTACGCTACGCGGATGGCCCGCAAGCTCGGCGCAACCAACATCCGCTTCCTCCAGGCAGACATCATGAATCTCGGCGAGCTCGATGGGAGTTTTCACTTCATCAGCAGCTCCGGGGTGCTGCATCACCTGGGTGATCCGATTGCCGGTTGGCGCGTGCTCGTCGACAAGCTCGAACCCGCGGGACTCATGCAGATTTCGCTGTACAGCAAGAGCGGGCGCGCGCCACTCTCAGCCATGCGAGAGGAGGCCGAACGGCGCGGCCTCGAGCCCGTGTCGGCGGATATCAAGAGTCTGCGCCCACTGGTTATGAGTGGTGGCTTGACCGAAGAGCTGACGGAGATCTTGCCTGGATCGGACTTTTACAGTCAAAGCAACTTTCGTGATCTGGTCTTCCCGGCCCAAGAGCATCAGTTTACACCAGGAGAGATCGGAGAAGCGCTGGAATCGCTCAATTTGAATCTGATCGGTTTCGATCTGAGCAAACTGTTGATTCCACGACATGCCATTGAGCGTTTCAGCGCTCATAACGGAGTTTTTGATATAGACGCCTGCGAGCGTATAGAGCAACTCTATCCCAGAGCGTTTTCCAGTATGTATCGATTTTGGTGTCAGAAGGGGTAGGGAAACGAAGCGCGGGTCGCCGAGCTGATGGGGCACCCGGAGGGACTCGACATTGCTACGATGCTACTGTGTTCGCCCATTCGCCGGCGCCGGAAGATTCAGGTTAACGGTGACACTTTTCTTCTGAGTGAAGCTGTCGAGCATGCCTTCCAACGAGAACTCGCGCCCGATCCCACTCTGCTTAGTTCCGCCATAGGATTGCCCGAGCACCTGTCCCGCGCCCTGGTTGACCTGGACCCAGCCGGCTTCGACAGCGTGGGCGGTACGCAGCGCGCAGCCGATGTCGCGGGACAAGACGAAAGCCGCCAGACCGTAGTGGCTGTCGTTGGCCATGCGAATGGCCTCTCGCTCGTCTTCCCAGCGGATCGCCACCAGCACCGGACCGAATATCTCTTCCCGTGCAAGCCGCCAATCATTTGATGCATCGGCGAACACGGTGGGCAGCGCGAAGTATCCCTTGCTGAGCGGCCCGCTGGTCGGCGGCATACCGCCCGTGACCAGGCGTGCGTCCTCGCGGTTAACGCCTTCTTCCACGTAGCCGCAGACGCGATTGAATTGCTTCTCGCTGATGATGGCGCCCATGTCGGTCTCTTCGTCGAGCGGGTCGCCGAGCTTCAGCGCCGACGTCTTTTCGACGAGCTTGTCCAGAAACGAATCGAAGATGTCCGCATGCAGGAACAGGCGTGACCCCGCGGTGCAGGACTGGCTCTGCCGGGTGAAGCGCATTGCCGAGACGATGCCTTCGACGGCCCAGTCCTCGTTGGCATCCGGGTACACGATGGATGGACTCTTGCCGCCGAGCTCTAGCGATACCGGGACGATCCGATGCGATGCCGCCTCCATGATGAGCTTGCCGACCTCGGTGGACCCGGTGAAGGAAATCTTTCGTACGGCCGGATGGGATGCGAGCGCGGCGCCGCAGTCTTCCCCATAGCCGGTCAGGACGTTCAGCACCGAAGGGGGCAGGTGTGCCTGGCAGATCTCGGCGATCGTGAGGACCCCGAGGGGCGCATCCTCCGCGGCCTTGAGGACGATGGTGTTCCCCGCGCAGAGCGCCGGCGCGATCTTGAGGGATGCGAGCGAGACCGGGGCGTTCCAGGGGATGATGGCGCCCACCACGCCGATGGGCTCGCGGCGCGAGTAGCTCAGCATCTGTTCGCCAAGGGGGAGGGTCTCGCCCTTGAGCTCACTGGCGAGTCCGCCGAAGTAGCGGAAGATGTCGGCCGCCAGAGCCGCCTCCGGCCGCGCCTGGGTGCGGAGCGCATTCCCGGTCTCGGTGGCGATGAGGCGCGCCAGCTCCTCGGTGCGCGCCTCGATGTCTTCGGCGATCCGGAGAAGCAGCCTGCCGCGATCCCGCGGCGTCACCTTCGACCAGGAGTCGAACGCCGACGCGGCGGCCCGCACCGCGCGATCGACGTCTTCCGCGTCGCCGCGGGGGACGTGACCGAGGGTGGTTCGGTTGCCGGGATTCTCGACCATGATGGTCTCCCCGCTGGCGCTGTCGACCCAGTCGCCGCCGACCAACATCTGCCTGTGAATCTCCGCTGCCTTCTCAAGCATCTCTCTGATCTCCTGACGAGCCCCTATGCACCGATCGCACGACACGATCGGTCTACGCCTGCAGATCTCAGATCTGCTCGGCGACCATCATTATCGCACCACAGGGGCATTCAGTCGCGCACATCGCGCAGCCCTTGCAGTAGTCGTACTTGAACTCGAAGCGCTTGCCGGGACCGAGCTTGGTGATGGCGTTGTCGGGACAGATGCCGTAGCAGTTGTCGCATTCGAAGCAGTTGCCGCAGGAGAGACAGCGCCGAGCCTCGAACAGTGCATTGCTCTCGTCGAGCCCCGCGACCACCTCGTCGAACGTCGTTTGGCGGCGGATATCGTCGAGCATCGGTTGGATGGCCTGCTCCGCGTCGGTGTAGTACCAGGTATTGAGCTGCTCGAAGTCCGCGACGTCATGCTTCGGCGCGGATGCGTAATATACGCCGCGAAGATAAGCGTCGATGTTGCGCGCCGCCTTCTTCCCGTGGCCAACGGCAACAGTCACCGTACGCTCGGACGGCACCATGTCGCCGCCCGCGAAGACACCGGGGCACGCGGTCATCATGTCCGCGCCCACCTCGACGACGCCGTCGCGGTTGAGCTCCACGCCCTCGAGATTGGTGAGGAGGCTCTGGTCCACGTTCTGCCCCAGCGCCAGCACCACGGTATCGGCCTCGATGGTCTCGAACTCGCCGGTAGGCTGGGGCCAGCCGTTCTCGTCGAGCTTCATCTTCTCGACCTTGAGCGCGTGCTCGTCCGCCTCCTTGATGGTGCGCAGCCAGTTAACCACGACGCCCTCCTCCAGGGCCTCGTCAATCTCGAAGTCGTGGGCGGGCATCTGCTCGCGGGTGCGGCGATACACGATGACGGGCTCCGCGCCGAGCCGCCTGGCCGTGCGGGCGACGTCCACGGCCGTATTGCCGCCGCCGTAGACGACCACGCGGCGCCCGAGCTGGAGGGGTGCGTCACCGGTCTCCATGTCGTGGAGGAAGCTGACGGCATCCAGGATCTTCAACGCGTCGGGCGCCGGAATATCCACCTTCTTCGCGAGATGGGCGCCGATGGCGGCGAAGCACGCGTCGAACCCCTCCTCGGACATGGCCGCGGGGATGTCGTCCACCCGCGTGCCGAGCTCCAGGGTCACACCCATGTCGACGATGCGCTGGACCTCCGCGTCCACGATGTCCCGCGGCAAGCGGTACTTTGGGATGCCGAAGCGCATCATCCCGCCCGGCACCGGTCCGGCCTCGCGGATAGTGACCCGGTGGCCCATGAGCGCGAGATGATAGGCGGCGGAGAGGCCGCTCGGGCCGGCGCCGATGACCAGCACCTTCGAGCCGCCGGATGCGGCCTCGCCCTCGACCGACCAGCCCTCGCGAATCGCGAGATCCCCCAGGAATCGCTCCACCGCGTGAATGTTCACCGCGCTGTCGAGCTTCGCGCGATTGCAGGCATCCTGGCAGGGGTGGTAGCAAGCGCGGCCCATGATGGCGGGCAGCGGATTGTTCTTCATCAGCTCGTCCCACGCCGCCCGGTAATCCCCCTCCTCCGCGTGGTACAGCCAGGCCTGGATGTTCTCGCCGGCCGGACAGGCCTCGTTGCAGGGCGGGAGTCGATCCACGTAGACCGGACGCTCCGTACGCCAGCTTCCGGTCCTGTTCATAAGGCTGCTGCCGACGTCGAGGGTGACCGCGAAGGGCTTGGTCGGCTGCACGTTGTCGGCGCTCACGACGCGTCTTCCCGGGGGGTGAGCAGGTCGAATCTGCGGATGTTGCGATTCGCGATCGCCTGCAGGGCCTCGAGCTGGCCCGCGTTCTCCGGCTTGAAGACATGGGAGAAGCGACGCTGGAGCTTCAGGTAGCCGTCCACGGGCTTTCGCTCTCGGATCTTCGTCACCGAGGTGAGCTCGCCGTGCTCGGCCTCGATGAGGGGGAACATGCCGCACTCCACCGCGAGGCGCCCGACCTTGATGGTATCCCCGGGCTTCGATCCCCAGCCGAGGGGGCACGGCACGAAGATCTCCACGTAGCGCGCCCCGCGAAAGCCCATGGCCTTCTCGACCTTGTACTCGAGATCGTGGAGATCGTGTATCGATGCCGTCGCCACGTAAGGGATGCCGTGGGCCATGGCGATGAGCGGGACGCTCTTGCCGATGTTGAACTCGCTGCCGGGATGCGGTCCGACCGCCATGGTGGTGGCCGTGCGTGCGGCTGGCGGCGTCTGACTCGAACGCTGCACGCCGGTATTCATGTAGGCTTGGTTGTTGTAGCAGATATAGAGAACGTCATCGTTGCGATCGAACATGCCGGACAGGCAGCCGATTCCGATATCGGTGGTGCCGCCGTCACCGCCCTGAGCGATGACCCGGATGTCCTCGCGTCCCCTGGCCTTCAGCGCCGCGGCGATCCCCGCGCCAACGGCCGCGACGTTGCCGAACAGCGAGTGTATCCAGGGCAGCCCCCACGCGGTCTGGGGATAGGGTGTCGTGAATACCTCGAGACACCCCGTCGCGTTGGCGGCGATGACCTTGCCGTCGGCCGCGCGCAACGCGGCATCTACCGCATAGCGCGCGCCCAGCGCCTCGCCGCAGCCCTGGCACGCACGGTGACCGGAGTCGAGCGAGTTCGCGCGCTCGACGCTCGCCTGCACCGTGCGCTGCGCATCGTCCAGCAGCCGGTTGCCCACGGTGAAGGTACCGGTCTGGTAGAACTTCACCCGCTGCTGCGTGTCCGGGACGTGTGCCATGAGCCTGTCTCCTCAGATGGTCCGGGCGGAGTCAACCACGCCGACGTCTCGCAGGATGCTCTCCGCGCTCGGCCCCGGACGCTGCATGGTCTTCAGCCGCTCGAGCTCCCGCCGGATGACCTCCATGCTGATGTCGTGAAAGTGCGGCTCCTCGAGTTCGTCACGCACGCCCTTGTCGAACATACGCCGGAGATTCGTCTGCGTGATGGGACGCCCGCCGAGCCCGCCGACGACGGAGTACACGCGGGCAGGAAGGCCGCCGAGCGCCATGCGCACGTCGCCCGCGAGGATGCCGCCGATGCCGACGGCGAGACTCTTCTCGAACACGATCACGCGCTCGGCGTCGGCGAGCAGCGTGCGCAACGCCTCGCTCGGGAACGGCCGGTAGGATCGGATCGCGAGGGCCCCGATGGACGTGCCCTCGGCGCGCATGTCGGCAAGCACCGATTTCATGCTGCCGATGACCGAGCCCATGGTGACGACGACGGTCTTCTTGCCCTCCGCCTCGAAGGACTTGAGCAGCCCGCCGGAGTCGCGCCCGAAGATCTTTGTGAACGCAGCGGCCTGATGGGGTATGAGATCCAGTGCTTCCAGCTGCTTGTAGTGGGCGAGGAAACGAACCTCGGCGAACGCCTCGGGCCCGACCATCGCTCCCATGGTCACCGGCGCCTCCGGGTCGAGCACCTGGCGCGGCTGGAACTCCGGCAGGAAGCGATCCACTTCTTCCTGCTCCGGCACGTCGACGCGCGTGTAGGCGTGAGTCAGGATGAAGCCGTCCATGCACACCATGACCGGCAGGCTCGCGGTCTCGGCCAGGCGAAAGGCCTGGATGTGCACGTCGAGGGCCTGCTGATTGTCCTCGACGAAAAGCTGGATCCACGCGGCGTCCCGCGCCGACATGGAATCGCTCCAGTCGTTCCAGATGTTTATCGGTGGACCGATGGCGCGGTTGCCGACGGTCATGACGATGGGTAATCCCATGCCCGAGGCGTTGTAGACCGCCTCCATCATGAACAGCATCCCCTGGCTCGAGGTCGCGGTGTAGGTGCGCGCGCCTGCGGCGGACGATCCGATGCAGGTGCTCATGGCGCCGAACTCCGACTCCACGTTCATGAACTGGCAGTTGCCTACATCGCCCCGTTTCACCATCTCGCCGAGGCCTTCGACGATGTGGGTCTGAGGGGTGATGGGATAGGCGGCGATCACCTCGGGCCGGCACATCGCCACCGCCTTTGCGACCGCCGCCGAGCCCTCGATCTGCTGGAGCATGTTTCCTCCTCCTGATCCGTCAGGCCGCGTGGGCTTTTTCGTGCGCCGAGCGAGCGGCGGAGACATTGCGCTCGGCCACCTCGCCGGAGAACTTGTCGTTGATTGCCTTCACCACCGAAGGCAGGTGAATGACGTCGGTCAACGCCGTGAGCGCACCCAACAGCACCGTGTTCGGCGTCGGCCGCCCGAGGTGGTGCATGGCGAGCTCGGTGGCGGCCACCGTGGCGACGTGATGCTCGGGCAGGCGCTGCACCACGTCATCGATCTGCAGCTCCTCGACCCCTCGACCTGTATTAATGAGTACGAAGCCGTCGGCGGCGAGCCCGCTGAACACGTCGACGGAATGAAACAGCGTGGGATCCTGGATGATGAGCAGATCCGGCGACATCACCGGCTCGCAGAGCTCGATGGGTTGGTCGTCGATGCGTACATAGGCGACCACCGGCGCGCCCATGCGCTCGGAGCCGAAGCTGGGAAACGCCTGCGAGTGCTTCCCTTCTTCGAAGGCCGCGATCGAGAGCATCTCGGCGGCGGTGACGACACCCTGACCACCCCGCCCGTGAATCCGGATTTCGAACATCTGTGTTCCGATTCGTGCAGGCGCCCGTGCGCCACTAGCTACCCATGTCCGGCGTATCGCTCGAGGACGTGGGTACAGTTCCAATCTTCTGGGAATGAGGCCGGCCCGCCATTGACGGAGATCAAGCGCTCGCCCGCCGGAGGGACGCGTAAGGGTGACGGCCTAGGCCAGGATTTCGGCCGGAAACAGCTCTTCAATCGACAACGGCCGCACGGTCAGCGCCTGCCTGTGGACATACTCTGCGAACGTTTCCAGTACGGCCCGGTTGGGCTCCAGGCCATAAGGCCAGAAGTCCTCTCCGAAGAGCTCGCGGGTCTCGTCAACGACGGTGGGCAGGAAGGGCAGCATGACGTTGTACGCTCCAGTATCGCGCAGCCGCTCCATGGCGAGACGCCGCGACTCGCACAGGGCGTCGAACATGCTTCGCGCCACCGATGGGTGGCGCTGCTGGACGTCTCTGCGCACCACCACGCAATGCATGATCGGATGCAGGCCGGTGCGATGATAGTACTCGCGCTCGGCGCTATCGTAGTCGGCGAAGATCCGTTTGACCCGCGGCGAACGATTCTCGAAACATTCGGGTACGTGGTGAATCAAGGCCGCATCCACCGCACCCGACTCCAATAGATCGCTCAGTCCCTCCCCCGGCATCATCACGCGCATGCGCATGCCGTCCGGAAACGCGATGGGAACCCGCGACTCGCGCTCCGCGATCCAATCGACGGATCGAAAGTCGAAGCCGTGCTCATCGGCGAGTATCCCGATGATCCACACGACCGCGGTCATTCCCCATTCCCGGATGACGATGCGTTTCCCGTTGAGATCTTCCGGCGCGTCTATGCCGGCGTCGACGTTGGCATAGACCATGGCATGGCGAAAGGCGCGGCTGGGGAATGCCGGTATGCCGAGAAAGGGGCTCTCACCGGTTCCGCAGAGAAAGGCGTGGGCGCCCATCGACATCTCGGAGACATCGAACTCGCGGGATTCACACATTCTGAGAAAGATCTCACTCGGCGGGAGCGTTTCCACGCTGAGGTCTATTCCGCGGGGAACGACCGAGCCGGTTCGAAGATCCGCGACGTGGTCGTAGTCCCCGAATGCTGCCCGCAACACCAGGTTACCCATAGTGCTCTCCCATTAGACGGTCTCGCGGGCGGCAGGCCACGAGAACCACGCCAGCCGCTCTCAGCGCAGGGAATCGAGGACTAAATTCTGAAAGCTGTGCACCGGTCGTTCCCACTCGGGTGAGAGGAGGCCACCGTCCATAGCCACGTCCGAGGCGCGGCCGGCCTGCAGGCGTTCACACATGGCGTGATCCTCCCGGTGCACGTCGTACCAGAGCTTCGCGAGCTTCTCCGCCTCGTCCGGCGACACGGCCCCCCGGCCGGTTCCGTAGATGGCGCGGCGCTGCCAGGTCCGGTGAGCCGCTATCGGAGTATTCAGATGCACTCCGATTTGATTAGGGTAATAGCGGCCCAGCACGAAGTTCGGGAACAGGGTGAGATAGCGGGAGCTGACTGAGAGCGTGTCGTCCCTCACCGGTTGGTCGTCACCGCGGGTGATATCCACCGCGCTGCCGAGGCAACCCGACTCGTTGATCGTGAAGTGATCGGTCAGAGGCTGCTCGGTCGTCGAGGAGTGCACGTATTGAACGTGATAGGGCTCGATGAAGTTCTCCATGAGCAGCTTCCAATTGCAGCGCACCTCGCCGAGGTCGATGGTCGAGATATGCTCGAGCTCGCCGAAGTCGATGTCCTCGAGCCATCGGGCAAGGGGCGAGACGAAGTCGTCGAACTCCGGCGCGGTGCCGCTCAGGTTGACGAAAACCCAATCGTGCCAGAGCGCGAAGCGCACGGGCACGAGCCCCCGGCAGGACCGGTCGAATCCTTCCGGCACGTCGCCGGGGCTCCGGCCGCCGAAGTAGGGGGTCAGCTTGAGCTCGCCGTCGAGACTGTAGGTCCAGGAGTGATAGGGGCAGCGCAGCACCCGGCCGACGTTCCCGGGGGCGTCGACCAGCTGGAGGCTGCGGTGCCGGCAAACGTTGTGGAAGGCGCGGAGCTCGCCCGCCCCGTTTCGCACGATGAGCACCGGGCGCCCGGCCACCGTGACCGGCACCGCATCGCCGGGGGCCGCCAACTCGTGGGCGAAGGCCGCGAATACCCACCCGTTCCGGAACAGGCGATCGTTCTCGAGGGCGTAGAACGCCTCGCTGGTATAGGCCGCGGAGGGGAGGCCGTGGGCGACCAGCCCCGGGCGCTCGAAGGCCGCCAGGGCCTCCGCCCCGAGGACTTCCTGCAGTGACTGGATCATGTCCGGATCCTCGAACGTCGGTGCTCTTCGGCGCGAGCTTAGTGCAGCCGGCGCGCCAGGGCCAGAGGGGATTTTCGGGCCCGGGCCCAACCCGGCTTGTAGGCCCGGAATTCTTGCCTACACTCTAACAATGCCGCTTTAACCTATTGTTCTTGTTGGAGGACAGCTACGATGATCCTGCGATCCCTTCGAATTCTCACGGCCGGGCTGCTCTTTGCCTTCGTCGCCAGCGCCCAGGCCCAGGGGCAGGACCCGAAGCTCTGGTACGTGGCCGGCGGCCTCGGCGCCACCTGGTACGACGACCTCACCGTCTCCGGAGCCGGCGCCGGGAAGCTCAGCATGGACACGGGCTACACGGGGAACGTCTCCATCGGGCGCTATCTCGACGATATCCGCGTGCTCCGGCTGGAGGTGGAAGGCATCTATGCCCGTGCCGATGTGAATAACTTCGGCGGGGCGAAGGCGGGCGGCTCCCTCGACAACACGAGCCTGATGGTCAACTTCCTCTACGACATCCAGACCGGCACGCCCTGGGTGCCCTTCCTGGGCGGCGGCATCGGTTATTCCCGGGTCGGCATGAACAACGTGGCCGCGTCCGGGGGCCCCACCCTGGTGGACAGCTCCGACAACGTGTTCGCCTACCAGTTCAAGGGCGGCGTCGCCTACCAGTTCGACCCGGCCTGGGCGGTCACGGTGGCCTATCGCTACTTCGCCACGGACAACCTGTCGTTCACGGGCTCCCCCGCGTTGCCGGGCACCGTGAGTACGGGCGGCACTCGCAGCCACAACGCCGAGGTCGGCTTCCGCTTCAACTTCTAGACCCCTCGCAGCCGAGGCCCGGCCTCATCGGCCGGGTCTCGCGGCGGAATCATCTCCCGCGCGCTCCTGCATCTGCTTGAAGCGCACTCCCAGGAAGAGCAGCACGGCAGCCATCGCGAGCGCCGCGACGGCGATCACCCATGACAGAGTGACGACCGCCGCTCCCGGCCAGACGATGAGCACGACCCCGATAATCACCGCGACGATCCCCGCCGTGGTCATGAGGCTGCGGTCCATCGCGTCGAGTCCGTAGCGGCGTGCCGTGACGATGTAGCTGATCCCGATGAACAGCGCGGCGGCGCCCAGCACCACGAAGAGCGTGCGTGCGCTCTCGCCCGGCCAGAGCACCAGGAGCAGCCCGATTACCGCGCTGACGGCGGGCTGCAGGAACCGGCCCGGGGATGCCATTCCGCGTGAGGCCAGCACGAGACCCATTACGCCGTCGGCGATGAGGTAAGCGCCGACGAAGAGAACCAGGATCGCCAGGGTCTGGGTCGGCCAGATCAGCGCGAACACTCCAAGCGCCGCCGCGAGCGTGCCCCGCAGAATGAAGATCCACCAGATCCGGCCCGCCAGATGCCGCCCTCGTCCGTCGTCCATCAATAAGAACTCCCATTCGACTGCACCGTTAAGATACCGGGTCGGGCGGGTCCCGGTCGATCATTCTCGACACGATCCGGGCAAAGTCCTATGCTCGCGCCAGTCTCGCTCCCAGGAGAACGCCGGCATGAAGTTGCTTACCACGACAATCGGCGCCTACCCGAAACCGGACTACGTCGCGCTGCCCGACTGGTTCGGTGGATCCTCGGGCCCGGACACCGAGCGCCCCACCGAGGAGTGGGCCGACGCTCTCGCCCGCATGGGCGACGACGCGGAAGACATTCTTGCACGGGGCACGAAAGAGATAATCGACGACCAGGTCTCCTGCGGCATCGACATACCGACCGACGGCGAGGTGCGCCGGGAGAACTATATCCACTACCACTGCCGACATCTGAACGGCATCGACTTCGACCGCTTGACCGAGAAGTCCCTGCGACAAGGCGCCTACAGCGCACGCCTGCCGACGATCACCGGTCCCGTCTCCGCCCGGGATCATTTCCTCGACCACGACTGGAAGGTTGCCCAGGGCTGCACCGACCGGCCCGTGAAGATCACCATGCCCGGCCCCATGACCATCGCCGACACGACGGCGAACGCGTACTACGACGACCCGGCCAAGCTGGGCGCGGATCTCGCCGACGCTCTCAACTTCGAGATCAAGGCGCTGGCGGAGGCCGGCTGCAAACACATCCAGATTGACGAGCCGGTGTTCGCCCGCAGGGTACCCGAGGCCCTGGCGTACGGCGTCGAGAATCTCGATCGCGCTTTCCATGGTTGCCCCTCGGACGTCGTCCGCACCATGCACATGTGTTGCGGTTATCCCAACGCACTCGACAACCCCGACTATCCCAAGGCGCCCAAGGAATCCTATTTCGACCTGGCGGACGCAGTGGATCGATCGTCGGTCATGGCGGTCTCGCTCGAGGATGCCCACCGCCGGAACGATCTCTCGCTGCTGGAGCGATTCCCTTCCAGCACGATCATCCTGGGGGTCGTCGCCATCGCGAAGAGCCACGTGGAGAACGTCGAGGAAGTGCGCGAGCATCTCACCGGAGCGCTCGCGCACATCGACGCCGAGCGCCTGATTGCGGCACCCGACTGCGGGCTCGGC
>CBDTYP010000060.1:0-12093 GCA_965364645.1 uncultured Gammaproteobacteria bacterium
CGATGGTGAGGTTGGGGACGTAGTGATTGTCCATGACGTCGAAGTGCACCATGTCGGCCCCGGCATCGAGCACGGCATCGACCTCCTCGCCGAGGCGAGCGAAGTCGGCGGCCAGGATGGAAGGGGCGATCAGGGGGTCTTGCATTGCGCTCGGTCTCGGGGTGGAAGGGGAGTGAACTTTACCTCAAGGGGCCGGGGTGCGGAATCGTCGTCGCCGGACGTTGGGCTCTCTATGTCCCGCGTGCCTCTCGGATGCGGTCGTAGGCGACCTTGATCTCCTGGGTTTTTTCCGTCGCCATGCGGGTCATCTCTTCGGGCATGCCCCGGGCCACGAGCTTGTCCGGGTGGTGCTCGCTCATCAGGCGCCTGTAGGCGGTCTTGACCTCCTGGTCGCTGCTCTGGGGCGTCGTGTTCAGTATCGCGTAGGCGTCCTCGAGGGTCGGCGAATGGGTCCCGGCGCCTCGTGATGCGTCCTGGTGACGCCAGTAGTTGAGTCCCGCCTGCACCATCGCTTCCATCTGCGCGAGCTGCGCCTCGGAGAAGCCGAGTCGCCGCGCCACGTAGCTCAGAATGGCGCGGACATCGGGGTCGATGCCGCCATCGGCGTAGGCCGCGTGCAGCTGGATTTCCATGAACATGCGGTAAAGGTTCCGGTTCTCGCGGCACTCGCGCCGAAACTGGTCGATGACGTCGTCCAACGGGAAGCTCTGGGACTTGCCCTCGGTGAACAGGTGCTGCGCGAGCTTCTTCAGTGACGCCGACAGCTGCATCTGGTCCATCACCGAGCTGGCGACGCGGATCTCGTTCGGGCTCACCCGGCCATCGGCTTTGGCGATGTGCCCCATGACCGAGAAGGTGGCGGTGAAGAACGCCGTCTGGGTGCGTTCGCGCCCGTCGCCGTCCGAGCCGATGGCCGCCGGGTCGTCGAGGCTCGCGATTCCCCGATCGAAGCCATGGCCCACGGCGGCGCCGATGAGGGCCCCGAGGGGGCCGCCGAGCACGAAGCCGACGCCGCCACCCAGTACTTTCCCCCACCAGCTCATGCGTAATCCGTCTCCCCCGCGGCGGAGCGTTTTCCGGCCCGCCGAATTTCCCACATAATAACCGACTCACGAACCACGGTATCGACGCGCCGGAGGTTCCGAGACCAGGGGTGAATCATGTCGGATCGACGACTGCAGGTCTTTCACTCGGTAGCCAGGCATCTGAGCTTCACCAAGGCCGCCGAGGCGCTGCACATGACGCAGCCGGCCGTCACGTTTCAGGTGCGCCAGCTCGAGGAGCAGTTCAACACGCGGCTCTTCGACCGCACCCACAATCGCATCAGCCTCACCGAGGCGGGCGATCGGGTCTATCATTATGCCAAGCAGATTTTCGAGCTCTACTCCCGCATGGAGGGGGAGGTGCGGGAGCTCACCGGCGGCGTATCGGGGGTCGTGATTCTCGGCGCGAGCACGACCATTGCCGAGTACATGCTCCCGTCGCTCCTCGGCGCCTTCAAGCGCAAGTTCCCCGACGTGGTGATTCGTCTCCAGGTGTCCAACACCGAAGGCATCGTCGCCATGGTGGAGGACAACGCCGTCGATCTCGGCGTCGTCGAGGGCCCGGTCCCCAATAAGAGCCTGGTGGCGGAGATCTTCCGCATGGACAAGCTGGTCGCGGTGTTGCCCCCCGAGCACGTCCTGGCCGGGAGCGGAAGCGTCCCGGTCGCCGAGGTGCTCCAGCACCCCTTCATCTCCCGCGAGGAGGGATCCGGCACCCGGGAAGTGACCATCGACTACCTGCGTGACGCGGGCCTCGAGCCGGCGGATCTGACCCTGGTGATGGAGCTGGGCAGCCCGGAGTCCATCAAGGGGGCCATCGAGGCCGGTATGGGGATCTCCATCCTCTCGCGCAGCACCATCGCCAAGGAGCTGCGTCTGGGGACCCTGACCGGCGTCGAGCTGGATCCCCCCCTGGAAAGACCCTTCTTCTTCATCCACCGGAAGCAGAAGTTCCGGGTGCGCGCCATCGAAGAACTGCTGGATTTCACGCGTACCTACTGCCGCGACGAGGACGCCTGAGAGGGGCCAGGAGGGCCTCTGGGAGGTTGCCGGGACCGCGCCCGCCCCGGCAGCTTATACACAAGCCCGTGACCGCCACAGGGGCCTTTTCGAGGCTCCGGGAGGGCCTGGGGCGGCTTTGCACAAGCGATTGAATAGAAAGGGGTAAATCCCCGTCGCCGGAGGTCCGAAGGGGCCTCCGGCCGATGTCCGGCGCAGACCGCCCCGAGCGCCCCGCAAAGCGTCCACAGTTTTATCCACAGGCGATCAGAATTTCCTTCGTATTTTCCATGCTGACAAGGGCTTAGTGATAGAAGCTGCCACGGCGCGTGAATCTCGGCACGCAACTGCGCCGACGTGTCGGCGTCGGCGTTCCCCGTGATCCCGCTCGGCGGACTGGCAAGCCGGCGTCGGGAAGCGGTATCCTAACCGGCTCGGCCGAGAACGCGGCCGGCGCTGAACACGAGGAGACAAGCGATGAGTGAGGCTGGTGGGGGCGCTCCCGGCGCCGGAGGAAACGGGGCCGGAGAGGCCGTGGAGGCACGCTTTCGAGATGCCATGAACCGGCACCAGGGGGGGGCGCTCGACGAGGCCCGCGGACTCTACGAGGAGATCCTGCGTGACGAGCCTGGTCATGCCGACAGTCTGCACATGCTCGGCGTGCTGGCGCATCAGGAGGGCCGAATCGAGGACGCCAGGGATCTCCTGGCCGCCGCAATCGAGAGCAACGATCGGGTCGCCTTCTTCCACAACAATCTGGGCGAGGTGAGACGCCTGCTCGGCGAGACCGAAGGTGCTGCCCAGTGCTTCCAGGCCGCCCTCGCGCTGGAGCCGCGCTATGCCCTGGCCCACAATAACCTCGGGCTGATGCTGTTTCAGCTGGGTCAGGTGGACCAGGCCGTGGAGGCGTTCAAGACCGCCATCGGCATCGATTCCAGCGAGCCCGGATACCACAACAACCTCGGCGTCGTGATGGAAGCCGTCGGACGCCTTGAAGACGCCATCCCCTGTTTTCGCGCGTCCCTGGAGCTCGCTCCGGAGCAGGCGGAAGTGAACAACAATCTCGGCGCCGCCCTGCATGCCCAGGGCCAGTTCGAGGAAGCCGAGCGCTTCCTGACGGCCGCCGCCCGCGTCGACGGGAGTATTGCCAACGTGTCTTACAACCTGTCGCGACTGTACGTCGACACGGGTCGGCTCGATGAGGCCGTCGTGGCCGCCCGCCGGGCGATCGAGCTGGATCCCCGGCATCCGCAGTACCACACGGCGCTGGGTGCGGCGCAGCGGGCCGGGGGCGATGTGGAAGGGTCGCTCAACTCGCTCCGCGCGGCCGTGGCCATCGATCCCGGCCACGCCGAGTCCCTCAACGATCTGGGGGTCTGCCTGCTGGTCCTCGGCCGCTTCGACGAAGCCGAATCCAGCTTCCGGCGTGCCCTCGACGCGGATCCGCGACTCGCCATCGCCCACGAGAACCTCGCCAGGGCGCGGCGATTCGGCGAAGAGGACCGCAAGCAGATCGAGTTCGTCGAGTCCCTCGCCTCGGCCTCGAATCAGACCGACGATGATCGGGCGCACCTGCACTTTGCGCTTGGCAAGATGCTGGACGATCTCGGCGAGTACGATCGTGCGTTCGCTCACTTCCAGAGCGCTAACGCACTCGAGCACAAGGGCATGCGCTTCGATGCCGAGTCTGGACGGTCGTTCGTCGC
This sequence comes from uncultured Gammaproteobacteria bacterium, assembly GCA_965364645.1. Taxonomy (GTDB): domain Bacteria; phylum Pseudomonadota; class Gammaproteobacteria; order HK1; family HK1; genus JAABYT01. The sequence goes on from CBDTYP010000060.1 coordinate 3,749, forward strand.
CCGCAGCAGGGCGACGGTTGACGAGGCGCTGGTGGAAGAGAAGCGCGCCCTCGGGAACCCCAGCGACATGCCGATCTTCATCGTCGGCATGCTCCGTTCCGGCACGACCCTGGTGGAGCAGATCCTCGCGAGCCATCCGCTCATACACGGAGGCGGCGAGCTCGAGTACTTCCGGCGGGTAGCCGCGCAGCTACCCGGGCAACTCGGCGGTGAAGCCTACCCCGAATGCTTGAAGTCTCTCGACGCGCAGACCGTGGAGGCCGTCAGTAACGCTTACATCGACCGGCTGCGCGGCAATCTCGGGGAGGCCACACGCTTCACCGACAAGAATCCCCTCAACTTCGAGCACCTCGGGCTCATCCTGCTCGCGTTCCCGAACGCGCGGGTCATTCACTGCCGACGGGACCCCATGGACGTCTGCCTGTCCGTTTACTTCCAGCACTTTTCCGAACGTCACGACTTCGCCTACAGCTTCGCCGACATCGCCGAGTATCACCGGCAGTACGTGGAGCTCATGGAGCATTGGCGGGGCGTGTTCCCCGGTCGCATTCTCGACGTGGAGTACGAAGGGCTGGTGGCGGATCTCGAGGGCGTGGGCCGCGGCATTCTCGATTTCCTGAACCTCGAGTGGGATGAGAATTGCCTCGAGTTTCATCGCACCGTAAGGCCGGTGGGAACGGCCAGCCACTGGCAGGTCCGCCAGCCGGTCTATGCCAGTTCGGTGGAGCGCTGGCGGCACTACGAGCCGTTCCTCGGGGAGTTGCGCGACGCGATCGCGGGGCACCAGGGTCCGTAGAGCGCGTTTCGGCGCCGATCACGGATGGCACGAAAATCCCGAAGGGCCGGAGGCCGTGGGGCCGCCACCACCATGGGCAGCAGACGTCGCGCGGAGCGGCTGTTCGCCAAGGCCTTGGATGTCCATCGCCAGGGCCGCATCGGAGATGCGGAGGGGCTCTACCGCGACGTCCTCGAAGCCGAGCCGCGTCACGCGGGCGCCCTGCAGCACCTGGGGATTCTCGCCCAGCAGCGCGGCGACATCGTCGAGTCTGTAGAACTCTTCGGGCAGGCCGCCGCCATCACGCCAGCGGACCCTCTTCTGCAGAATAATCTCGGTAACGCCCTGCGCCAGCAGGGCGACAGCGTAAGGGCGATCAGCGCCTACCGCGCGGCGGTAGCGAGCGACGCCGGATACGTCAACGCGCTCTACAATCTTGCCAGCCTTCTCGAAGAGCAGGGTGATCACGTCGAGTCCGAGGCCTGCTACCGGCGCGTGGTGGCGCTCGAGCCCACCGACGTGGGCGCCTGGATGGGGCTCGGGATGACGTTGCTCGAGCAGGGCCGCGACGACGACGCCCTGCCGTGCTTCGAGCGCGCGGTAACGCTGCGCCCGGAGGACCCCGTCTGCCAATACAACCTCGGGAATGCGTTGAGGGCGGTCGGCAACATGGACGCCGCCGCCGCCGCCTATCGGCGGGCTCTGTCCATCAGCCCCAACTACGCCGAGGCCCACCACAATCTGGGCATGGTGCTCATGCTCGCCGACGACGTCGAGGCAGCGGCTGCCGAGTTCCGTGAGACCCTGCACTACCGTCCGGATCACGCCCCGGCCTGCGTGAGCCTGGCGTCCATCCTGCACGATCGCGGTGACTTCCGCGGCGCAGAGGAGCTGTGCCACAAGGCGCTCGCAGTGGAGCCCAACGGACACCGCCAGCTGCTCCAGCTGGGGCGCACGCTGCGGGCGCAGCGTCGCGACGACGAGGTGTTGGAGATTCTACGCCGCGCAATCGAAGTGGACCCGGAGAGCACCGACGCGCTGCTCGCCATCGGCGACGTCTTGCTCGAGCTGGATCGCTGGAAGGAAGCCGCGGAGATATTCGAGCGCATCATCGCCACACAGCCGCTTCACGTGGGCGCTCACAGCGCGCTGTCGCGGGCATACCTGCGGTTGCACCGTACGTCCGCGGCCATCGAGGCGTGTCGCACTGCCATCGACCGGGACGCGGACTTCGCCGACGCCCACTGCAACCTGGGCCTCGCGCTTCGTCAGGTCGGCGACGTGCCGGGCGCGATCGCGGCATTCGAGGCGGCTATCGGCCTCGACCCGGACTTCATCGAGGCCCACAACAATCTCGGCATCGTCTACATGGACGCCGGAAACATGGAGCGGGCCATGGAATGCTTTCGCGAGTCGCTGCGGCTCGATCCCTCCATGGCTGCCTCATCCCTGAACATGTCCCGGGCGCGGCGCTTCAGCGAGGCCGATCTTCCCGAGATTTCCCGAATCGAAGGTCTCCTGCACGAGCCGAACGTTAGCGAGGAAGGGCGCATCAACCTGCACTTCGCCCTCGGCAAGATGTTCGACGACTGCAAGGACTACGACAAGGCGTTCGAGCATTTTCGTGAGGCCAATCGCCACAAACGCCGGCGCGTGCACTTCGACGGCGGTCACTACGATCGCTGGCGGGCGAGGATTTACGAGGTGTTCTCACGGGAATTTTTCGAGAGCCACACCGCTCTCGGCGACGACTCCGAGCGACCCGTCTTCATCGTCGGCATGCCGCGTTCCGGTACGACGCTCGTCGAGCAGATTCTCGCGAGTCATCCTGACGTGCACGGAGCCGACGAGCTCACGACGATATTCGAGATTGTCTGCGAACTGGAGGAGGAAAGCGCGGGGAAGGCGACGTACCCCGAGATCATCCGCGACCTGGACAATGGGGCGCTGCAGCGCAGCGCTCACCGGTATCTCGAGACGCTGGCGGGAATCGATGCCCGGGCGGCGAGAGTGACCGACAAGATGCCTACGAACTTCTTTCACCTGGGCTTCATCGCCACCATGCTTCCTCGTGCGCGCGTGATTCATTGCCGCCGCGACCCCATGGACACGTGTCTTTCGAACTTCGTCCAAATGTTCGCCGAGGGCCACTACTACTCCTACGATCTTTCGGACATCGCCGTTTACTATCGCGGTTATGAGCAGATGATGGCGCACTGGCGGCAAGTGTTGCCCATCCCGATGTATGAAGTGCAGTATGAGGAGCTGATAGAAGATCAGGAACGCATCAGTCGCGAGCTGATCGACTACATCGGGCTCGCGTGGGATGATCGCTGTCTCGCCTTTCACGAGACCCAGCGCGCGGTCCGCACGGCGAGCAACTGGCAGGTTCGGCAGCCGATTTACAAGTCCGCACGCAGGCGGTGGAAGAACTACGAGAAGGACCTCCTGCAGCTCAAATCGGATCTGCGCTACGGGGAGGGTGCCTGACATCCTGGCGCACCATGACGAACACACGTAGAAAGGGCCGGACCCATTCGAACGTCGAGCGCGACGTACGCGTGTCGACGACCGAGGATACTTCGCAGCTCCTGGAGATGGCGTTCGGTCTGCACCAGGCGGGGGAGCTCGATCGCGCCCGGGGGCTCTACGAGCGCATCATCGATCAGGATCCCGGCCACGCGGACGCGTTGCACTTTCTCGGCCTCGCGTGCTTCCAGGGCGGTGACGGGGTACGCGCCGCGGACCTCATCCGCAGGGCCATCGAGCAGAAGCCCCGGGTAGCGCCCTATCACGACAACCTGGGTGCCGTGCTGGAATCTCGTGACATGCTGGAAGAGGCCCTGGGTGCCTACAGAGAAGCGGCCACGCTCGCCGGCGACGACGCCGAGCGGACCTTCAACATGGGCATCGTGCTGCAGCGGCTCGGTCGCTCCCGGGAAGCGGAGCAGGCCTATCGGGACGCCATCGCGGGCGCTCCCGAGGACGGCGGGTTCCACTACAATCTCGCCAATCTGCTGAAGGGCCAGGGGCGGCTCGACGAGGCGGTTGAAGCCTATCGGCGGGCCGTCGCGCGGAAGCCCGCGTCCGCCGATGCCCTCAACAATCTCGGCAACGCGCTGCAGGCCCTCGGGCGCCTCGAGGAGGCGGTCGAGGCCTATGAGGACGCCATAAGTGTGCGACCCGAGGATCCATCGACCCGCGTGAACCTCGCCAACGTGCACCGCCGCCGGGGGGACCTCGATGCCGCCGCCGCCGGCTACGAGAAGGCGCTTCTGCTGGAACCCGGGCGACTCGATGCGGGCCTCGCGCTGGGGCAGGTCCAGTACACAAGGGGACGCTTCGACGCAGCTTTCACGGCCTACGAAGCGCTGTTGCGCCACGCGCCCCGGGACGGCGCGGTCCTGGCGGGGCTCGCCTCGGTGCTGCGTTTTGTGCCCGCAGCGACCTACCGTCCGGAGCTCCGGGATTCCATCGCGGCTTGCTTCCGGGCGCCCGAGGTCCAGACTCAGGATCTGGCCGCGGCGGCGGCGGCCCAGCTGCGCAGCCAGTACGGTCTCGATGCCGGCGATGCCGACATGGATCAGACACTGCCCCGCCTCGGCGAGGATCCGCTGCTCCTGGAGCTGTTGACCAGGACCATCAATGTCGATCCGCGCCTCGAGGATTTCCTCGGAGCGGCCCGCGCCCATCTGCTTCTCGGCGGCGAGTCGGCATGCCGGTCGCGGTCGACACTGCGTCTCGCGGCGGCCATCGCCGCCCAGTGTTTCATCAACGAATACGTATTCCCCGTCGCCGCGGATGTGCAGGATGCCGCAGCGCGGCTGCGCACCGGTGTGGAGCAGGATCTGCGCGCCTTGCCGACGTCGTCGGCGCCTGCGCAGGGGTTCCGGGACCGATGCGTGCTCCTGGCGATGGTTCAGCCTCTCCTCGAACTCGAAGGCGGGGCCGCGCTGGGGCGCTGGGATCGCGATGCCTGGGGAGAGATGCTCTGGCCGCTAATCGAACGCACCGTGCTGGAGCCCCTCGAGGAGCGCGCCCTCGGCGAGGCGATCGACTCCATCGGCGTCATCGAGGACGGCACCTCCGTCGCCGTCCGCGACCAGTACGAACAGCACCCGTATCCACGCTGGCTGGAATTGCCCCTCCGTGAGCCCGTCACCTACCGGGACTACCTGGCCAATCGCTTCCCCCGTTTCGAGGCGCCGACGTTCCTCGACGAACCCATCCAGGTCCTGGCGGCGGGTTGCGGCACGGGCCAGGAGGCTGTCGCCATCGCCGCGGGCCGATCGGAGTGTCGGGTGCTGGGCCTCGATCTCAGCCGCCGCTCCCTCGCCTACGCGAGCCGCATGGCGACGACGCTGGGCGTGCAAGGCGTCGAGTTCATTCAGGGGGATATTCTGGACGTGGGGCGGATGGACCGGCGCTTTCACGTCGTCGAGTCCACCGGCGTCCTGCACCACATGGCCGACCCCATCGCGGGTTGGCGCGCGCTGCGCGATTGTCTCGAGCCCGGCGGACTCATGCGGATCGGGCTCTACAGTGAGCACGCCCGCGGGGACGTGGTGGCGGCCCGTGACGCGATCCGGGCCCGCTCGCTTGCGCCGGTGGACGCGGACATCCGCGTCCTGCGCGCGGAGATCCTCGCGGCGCCGGCGGGCGCGCCGCTCGCGGGGCTCGCCGCCAGCGAAGACATGTATACGATGAGTGCATGCCGCGATCTCCTGTTCCACGTAGAGGAGCATCGCTTCACCATCCCTCGGATCTCCGCCGCGCTCGAGGAGCTCGATCTGGAATTTATCGGCTTCGATCCTCCAGTGCCCGGGGTGCTGCATGATTACCGCACGAGTAATCCGGACGACGTCGAGATGACGGACCTCGCCGCCTGGCAGCGTTTCGAGGAGAGCCGGCCGGATCTCTTCGCCGCGCTCTACGTGCTCTGGTGTCGGAAGCGCTCCTGATGCTTGCCGCCAACAGCATCAATATCTTCGATGATCTGATACCCGACGATCTCGTCAACGGGATCTTCGAGAGCATTCACCAGCCGGTGTACAAGTTCGGTCAGAAGTCCAACGTCGGCGACGAGTTCGGGTTCTGGATCGCGAACATCGACGAAGAGACCCGTAACAACCTGCCTCCGCTGCGTGCGCTCTGGGAAGCCGTCGACGGAAACGTCACGCGGGGGCGCTACGGGATCGAGCGCATGTACGTCAACGCCTACAACTTCGGCGATTGTCCCACCGTGCATCAGGATCACGCGGACGAGGGGAACTTTACCGCGCTCTACTATGCGAACTACGAATGGAATCACAATTGGTCCGGCGAGACGGTCTTCTACAATGATACCAAGGACGAGATCCTTCGCGCCGTATACCCCAGGCCGGGACGCGTCGTGATCTTCGACGGCAGGATCCCTCACGTCGCCCGGGAGCCGAACCGTATCTGTCCGGTGGTTCGGTATACAATCGCGATCAAGTTGTACGCCATTGATTGATAGTCCGCCCATGAGACCAGGTGACGCCACGGATCCGCAGTCGTTCTCGGTAACACCGATGTTCCCGACCTTTCTGTTCGTGAACGACCATCCCGATCCGCCCCGGGTCAACGAGCGCCTCGTCGAATTCAGCTACGCGGCCCGCGCCGCCGATCCCGACGGGCATATGGTCAGCGGACGGGGCGGCTGGCAGAGTCACACCGAGATGCGCGGGCGACCCGAGATGCAGCCGCTGATTCACTTCATCGACGAAACCGTCAACCGTGTGAAGGTCTATCTCGACATAGACGAGAGATTCAATCTGCATGTCTCGAGCATGTGGATCAATATCAACGGGAAGGGTGGCTACAACGCGTCACACATCCACGGCAATACGTTCTTCGGCGGGGTCTACTACGCGAAGACTCACGAGGGCTGCGGCCAGATCCAATTCCACGAGCCGTCGAACATCCGCGAGTACCACTGCCCGCCCTACGCGCGCATCACGCCGCGCAACTGCTTCGTCCAGCAGGTCGCCGCCGAGGCCGGCCGGCTGTGCGTCTTCCCCGCTTACGTGCCCCACGAGGTGACGGAGAACACCGTCGCCGCGGATCGCATCAGCGTGGCCTTCAATGTCGCCGGAGCCATGACGCCGACGATCTGAGGCGGCGGCGAGAGGTTTTCAGTCCGGCTTGATGTTTCCTTCCCACTTCGGCTGGCTCATGGTTTCGCCGAAGCGGGAGAACATGATGTTGAATGCGACGCTGATGCGGGCCTGCCGGCTCTTGTTGGGGGGGACCTGGTGCTGAAGCCAGGAAGGGAACAGCACCAGCAGGCCGTTCCTCGTGGTGACATGTATCTGCCCGGCGTTCTCGTCGGTGATCTCCGAGGTGGCCGGCGCGATGATGTTGGTCTGCGGCCTGGGGTCGTCGAAGCTGATGGTGTTGGCGCCTTCCTGGGTCTGCACGTAGTAGACGCCACTCAGATAGTTGTTCGGATGGGTATGGGGGCGGTGGCCGTCGCCGGGGGGGCTGATGTTCGCCCAGCACCCAGTGAGCTCCAGTGAGTCGTAGATGATTTTGAGGAAATCCAGGACGCCCGTCGCCGCGCCGCGGATGATGTCGTTCAGCTCTTCGAACTCGGGCAGGCGGTGCAGCGTCTGATCGGTCTGCAGCTTTCCGCCGGGTACGCCCCCCGATATCGCCTCCGCCAGCGCCTGCAGCTTGGCCGCGATCTTCTCATTCATGGGCTCGTAGGTTTCCCGGGCGAGCTGCATCTTCCAGATCAGCGTCGGGAACAGCGGCACTATCTCCGTCGAGTCGACAGTGGGCGTCTTGGTGTTGGTCACCGGTGGCGTTTCGTGTGCAATGAGTGTCAGTCCCGGTGGCGCAGTAAGACACAGGGTATTCAACCCTGTCAACGTTCGAAACGGAATCCAGGGAGCGAAAAGAAGGCCCCTCTCGGCCCCGGGGCGGGGCCGAGAGGGGCACGTCGAAATCGAGCCTTAGTCGGTTTGCTTTTGTTATCAGGGGGCCGTCCGTGAGCCCCCCGTCCAGATCCGATTACGTCAGTCGAACTTGAGCTTCGTGCCGACGGCGAAGGTGTAGATGTCGTCTACGCTGGGAGTTCCCGTGGGGGTGTCCAGCGTGTTGCCCTGAACACCAGCATACAGGTCGACCTTGGCCTTCGGGATATTGTGGTTGAAGCCGAGCTGAAAGCCCTTGTCCTTGAAGCCGGTTGCGGCGACCGACACGTCCTTGGACTCTCCGTAGGACACCGAGACGGCGTTGTTGCCCCACTTGTAGCCAGCCTTGAGGTACCAGTTCTTGCCCTTCGTGGAAGGCGCGGCTGACGGCTCGTTCTCGGCGTACGCAGCCTGCAGGTTGAGCCCGAACGAGAACAGATAGGCAATGGACCCGCCGTAGCGGTTCTTGACGCCGGCGCCGTTGTCGCTGCCGTAGAAGAGGCCCGCGCTGATCTGTCCGCCGCCGATACCCTGGCTCCAGCGGGCGGCACCTTCGTATTTGTCCGCCTGACCCGCGCTGACGGCCAGGGTCACGGGACCGAGGGCCGGCGAATCGTAACGGATGCGGTCAT
>CBDTYP010000061.1:0-12054 GCA_965364645.1 uncultured Gammaproteobacteria bacterium
TCGATGCCGTTGAGCTCCGGCATGGAGATGTCGGCCACCACGAGGTCCGGCTCGAGCTCGGCGGCAGCCGTGACGAGGGCACGCCCGTCCTGCACCCGACCCGCGATCTCGTAGACCGGCGACAGCAGCCTTTCGAGCCCCTCGTGAAACATGGCGTGATCGTCGGCCAGCAAGACCCGCTTCCGACTCATGGCGTCTCTCCCTCGGGCGGCAATTGGACGTCCACGATCGTACCCCGGCCGGGAGACGACCGCACGGAGCAGGTGCCGCCGGCGAGCCGCGCGCGCTCGCGCATGCTGATCAGTCCCAGCCCGCCACCATCGTCGGTCCTGCTGGTATCCTCCAAGGGAAAGCCCACACCGTGGTCCTCGATGACCAGGCGTATCTCCCCGTCGCCGGTGCCGGCCAGGTCGACGGTGGCGATGGGCGACGCGGCGTGCTTGCTGATATTCCTGAGACTCTCCTGGACGATCCGGTAGAGACTCAGAGACAGGCTTCTTGGCAGCGTCGCCGGGACATCATGGTGCGTGAACGTGACGTCGATTCCTTCGCGATTGGAAAAATGCACGCACTCCGCCTTGAGCGCCTTCACGAGGCCGAGATCGTCCAGGATCGAAGGATGCAGGCGACGGGCCATACCCTGGGCATCGGACGCGATGTCGGCTATCCGGGTCTGCAGCTCGAGGAGCTCCTCGCGCATGGCCTCGGCGACGCCGGAATGATCCCTGCCGAGCGCATCGACGTCCAGCGCGAGGACCGCGAGGCGTTGTGTCAGATCGTCATGAAGCTCCCGGGCGAAGCTCCGGCGCTCCGCCTCCTGGGCCGAGAGCAGGTTCCCGGCGAGCTTGCGCAGCTCCGACTGGCTCGCCGTCAACGCGGTCTCGCTCTCGCGTAACGCCGCGGTCCTGTCTTCCACGCGCTGCTCGAGCTCGTCGTAGACGCGCTGCAGATCCTGCTCGACGCGCTTGCGCTCGGTGATGTCCTCGCCGACACCCAGGAGGCCGGTCATCTCGCCCGTCTCGTCGAACAATGGAATCTTGATGCTGTGTCGATAGGTCTGGGTGCCATCGGGTTTGGTCACCGTAACGACCGGCTGGATGTAGGGCTGTCTCGTCTCGAAGACCACGCGGTCGTCGCCGAGGATCATCGCTTTCTCTTCGCCGGATTGAATCGGCAGCGACGTCGGCGTCACGCTGGCGAAGTCCTCCTCCTCCAGACCGTAGAAATCTTTCATGGTCTTGTTGACCATGACGTAGTTGGATTCGCGGTCCTTCACGAATACGAACATTGGTAGGGAATCGATCACCGTGTGCAGAAGCTTGCGGCTTTCCCGCAGCTGCTCCTCGGCGTCCTTGCGGCGAGAGATATCCCGGAAGCAGACCTGCACCCCCGTCTCGCCATCCCACGGGACCGCACTCGCGACGACCTCCGCCCAGAAGCGCGTGCCGTCCTTGCGCAGACAGCGGAACTCGTGGTCATGGGGAACAAACTCTCCGGACAGGCGGGCGGTGGCGAGCGCCCGTGCCCGGTCGTGCTCGGCCGGATCCACCAGCTCGAGATTAGTGGGCAGGGCGAGGATCTCGGTCTCATCCCTGTAGCCGAACAGCGCCGCGAGCGCGCGGTTGGCATAACAGGGTACGAAATCCCGGTGCACCAGCAGCGCCTGGGGTGACACATCCAGCAGAGTCCGATAGCCGTCATCCGCCACGGTACTGGCTCGGGTTGCGCTATTCAATCTCCCCTCCCGGGGCCCTGGCAGCGACCACTATTCTACCCGACTCTCGGCACCCGCACGGCACCCCGGCTGCTAACATTGCCCTCATCAGGGAAGCCTCGAACACGCCGGGCCGCATCGCCATGTCCAACACGCCGATTTACCGCGAGACCAGCGGACAGGGCACGCCGCCGCTCGTGTTCATCCACGGATGGTGCGGCGATTCCACGGACTGGCGCTACCAGCGGGCGATCTTCGCGCCGTCCAACGAGATGGTGGCCTGCGATCTCCGCGGTCACGGACGCTCCCGGGATATCGTCGAGGGCCTGGACATCCCGACCTGTGGTGGCGACGTGGCGGATATCCTGGCCACGCCGGGACTTTCTCAGGCGGTCCTCGTCGGGCATGGGCTGGGATGCCGGGTCGCCCTGGAGGCGGCGCGCCTGCGGCCCGACGCACTGACGGGAGTGGTTCTCATCGACGGCGACCGCCACGTGGCGGGCGACCCGGATCTGGCCGTGGAGGAGTCCCGCGAGCGGTACGCGGACACGGGGTTCGGCGCATTCCGCGACGCACTCGTCGAGAGTATGTTCCTCGACGCGGGCGAGTCCAAACACAAGGCCGAGGTGATCGCCCGCGCGCGCCGCGTTCCCGAAGCGATCGCGGAAGCGTACTGGCACAGCATCCTGCGCTGGGACGCGACCGCGGTGGAAGGCGCGCTGCGCGATCTCCAGGTTCCCCTGCTCGTGCTGCAGAGTACTTATCTCACGGCCGATTACAGGCACTTCGCCGCCGATCCCAGGATGATGACGCCTTGGCTGGAGGTCATCGGGCGCCTCGTGCCCTCGGTACGCATACAAATTATAGGGGGAGCCGGGCACTTCCCCATGCTGGATGCGCCCGACGCCGTCGGCCGCTGCATCGCCACGTTTCTCGCCGACGCCACGTTCCGACGATTCTTCGAGTTCGCCGACTGACGGCGCGGGGCTCAGCCCGGCGGTGGGCCGTTGGGCGTCACCAGCACCTTGCCGTCCCTGCCGCCCCGCGCCGCGTGTTCGAGAGCCGGCTGGATCTCCTCTATGGGATACACGGCTTCTACGTCCACGACGAGCTCGCCGCTCGCGACGCGCCCGGCGAGCTCCCCATACAAGGCCGCTCGCTCCGTGCCGGCCATGGTCGTCAGGAACTTGACCAGCCAGAATCCCGTCAGGGTGATGCCGCGAAAGACGATGTCATGGGCATCCACCGCACAGGGCCGCTCGCTCAGAAGCCCGTAGTTGACCACCACCCCGTCCTCCCGGAGACAGGCGGCCAGACGGCCGGTCGCATCCCCCGCGACCGCATCGATGGCGAGGGATAGATCCCCGTCGCCGATCGCGCCCCGCACCCGCTCGGCGAGGTCCGGACCGTCCTCGAGCACCACGTCCGCACCCCTCGCCTCGAGGGGCGCGATCAAGTCCGCCCGGCGCACCACGTTGACCGTGCGCACGCCCTGCGCCCGGGCCAGCCCGATCAGGTAGGTGCCGACGCCGGAGTTGGCGGCATTCTGTATGAGCCAGTCCCCGGCCACGAGCTCCCGGTAGCGGGTCAGCATGAGCCAGGCGGTGGCGGGATTGATCTTCAGCATGGCGAGCTGCAGGGGATCCGCGTCCACGGTGATGGGGATCGCCTCACCGGCCTTGATAACCTTGCGCTGGACCCAGTTCTCCCGGCTCATCATGAGCACCCGTTGGCCGGCAGAGACATGGGTCACGGCATCGCCCACGGCGCTGACCCGGCCGAGGGCCTCGGAGCCGGGCACCGCGGGCAGCGGCGGCCTGGTAGCGTAACCGCCGGCGATGGTCAGCAGATCCACCGGATTGATGGGGAAGGCTTCGACGTCGACCAGGATCTCATCCGCGCCGGGCGACTCCGGCTCCGGGAACTCCACGAGCCGCGCCACATCGTGGGCGGGCCCGAACGTGTCGTACTGGACAACCTTCACGGCCGAGCGGCCAGGTTGCGGCCGAAGAACTCGATGGCCTTCTGCCAGGCATCTTCCGCCTGGTCCTCCCGATAGCGTTCCGGGCTGTTGAAGTCCTGGAAGCCGTGGCCGGCGCCGTCGTAACGATGGAACTCGCAGGCGACCCCGTTTGACTCCAGCGCGGCCTGATAGTCGTCGACATCCGCCGGCGACGGCGCCTGATCCTCGTTCCCGAAGATACCCAGGACCGGGCACCGGATGTTTCCCGCCAGGGTAATCGGCGCCGGCGCGCCGTCCGCGAAGGGCACCTTCACGCGGCCACCGTAGAATACCGTGCAGGCCTTGTAACGGGGCTCGTGACACGCACCGAGCCAGGCGATGCGCCCACCCCAGCAGTGTCCCACGATGCCGATGCGATTCTCGTCGACGCTCGGGATGCTGGCGAGCAGAGCGAATGCCGCGCTCAAGTCCGCCACGGTCCAGTCGTCGCGAAACTCGGCGCGCTTCACCTCTATGTCCGCGTCGGCGGGCCACCAGTGAAACAGGTACGGCAGGACGCAAGTGTAGCCCGCGGCGGCGTAGCGCTCGCCGACGTCGAGCTGGAACGGATCCTTCTCCAGCCCCGCGTGGGCGACAGGTAGGTGCTGGGCGACGACCAGCCCCGGGTGAGGACCCTCACCCTCCGGCTCGAAGACGAGAACGGGCATGGCGTGGCCCTGGACGTCGACGGTCTCAGATCGGTACATACTGAACTCCCTCGCGGATTCGATTTATAGTTAGGGCATAGTGCCATCCCGGCCGCCGCGAGAAAATCCCATGGACAATCTGGTCGGACACTCGATCCCGGTATTCCTCGCATTCTTCGCCGTCATGAATCCTATCGCCAATGCCGCCGTCTTCGTCGGCCTCACCGGCGACGAGGATGATACCTCCAGGAAGAGAATCGCACTCAAATCCGTCCTCACCGCCTCCGTCATCATCCTGTTCTTCTGCGTGCTCGGGAAGACCATCTTCGAACTATTCGGCATCACGCTCCCGGCGTTTCGCATCACCGGAGGCATACTCATCTTTCTCGTCGGCTACCACATGTTGCAGGGACGACCGTCGAAGCTTCACCATCCCGGTCAGGAACAGCCGGACGGCGCGAGCGTTGCCATTTCACCGTTGGCCATCCCGATCCTGGCCGGGCCGGGAACGATCGCCACCGCGGTCAACTATTCGGCGACCGGCAGTCACGTGCAGAGCATCGTCACCGTCGCGGCATTCTCCGCGCTCTGCGTAATTACCTACGCCGCATTCCTGTCCGGCGAACGGCTGGTACGTTTTCTCGGTGCCAGCGGGATGGATGTCGTAACCCGACTCATGGGACTCATCCTCGCCGTCGTCGGAACACAGATGTTCATTCAAGGCATTCATGGCGCCAAGGGGTTGTTTTAGTCAGGTGAGCGGAAATCTGCTCCACTCGTGCCTTCGACTACGCGCTGGTATTTCGTCAGTCGCGCAGGTGCTGTCGATACTGCGCGACGAAGTCGAAACCCACGAGGTCCCGGAAGGCCTCCGTCAGACGTGCAGTCACCGGACCCGGGATCGCGTTATTCTTCACGACCGTCCCGTTGATCGATCGAACGGGGCAGAGACAGAGGCTGGTCGAGGTCAGGAACATCTCGTCCGCGTTGTACGCATCGAAGAGCGAGACGTCGGACTCGTGCAGCTCCAGACCCGCCTCGCGGGCGAGCTGCATCACCACGTCTCGGCTTATCCCGGAGAGCACGAAGTCCGCCCGCGGCGTGAACAGCTCCCCGTCCCGCACGATGAAGACGTTGCTGCCGAGACCCTCGGCGAGATTCCCGGATACGTCCAACAGCACCGCCCACGCGCGAGGATTCCGGGCGCGGGCTTCCAGATCCCCGAGCACGAGGTTGATGTAGTTGCACATCTTCGCCCGCGGACTCATCGCTTCCGGGGGTGTCCTGCGGACCGACGGCACCACTATCTCGATGCCGTCGCGAAAATCCGCGGCCCGGGAGGTCAGCGGCAACGGCGTGCAGTCGACGACGACGGTCGCGCCCGGGCGCTCGACCTCCTCGCCATCCACCGGCATGAGCCCGCGGGAGATGCGCTGCCCGACCCAGTAGTCCCTGTCGGACTCCAGAAGCGGCACGTTCGCTTCGAGAACGCGCTCGCTCACTCGAAACATCTCGTCTTCGGGCATGCCTGGATCGATCTGCAGATACGCCAGGGTTCGGTACAAGCGTTCGACGTGCTCCCGCAGCTTGAAGGGTTTTCCGCCGAATGTGCGCGCGACGTCGAACGCGGTATCGCCGAAGAGCCAACCTCGATCGCGGAAAGAGATACGGACCTCGCTCTCCGGCATCAGCTCGCCGTTGAACCACGCCATGCGCTCGTCGATGTTTCGGGACATTGTCAGACCTTCGCCAGAGTTGGAGTCAATTGGGGACTTCGCCCAGGATCGTACAACGCCGCATCACGCGGCGCTCGAGGGCGGTGTCATAGGGCGTCGATCGATGCATCAGGCAACGATTGTCCCAGATGACGAGATCGCCGGGCCGCCATCGATGTCGGTAGGTGCGCTCGGGACGCACCGCTTGCGCGTTGACCTCCTCGACCAGACGCCGGCCCTCCTCGTAGCCGAGCTCGGCGATGTTCTCGGCGTGGTCGCCGAGGAAGACGCATTTGCGCCCGGTCTCCGGGTGAGTGCGGATGACGGGATGGTCCACCGGTGGGACCTCCTGCTTCTGGGCCTCGGTCATGGGATCCTCCCCGTGGCGCCGGCTGCGGGAGAAGTCCAGATTGTGTATCGCGCGCATGCTCTCGAGGCGTTCCTTCATCGTAGCGCTCAGGGCTTCGTAGGCGCCGTACATGTCGCAGAAGTGGGTCTCGCCGCCCTCGGCCGGTACCTCCACCCCGTAGAGGATGGTCGCCTGGCCCGTTACCCGGCGCCATGAGCCATCGGTGTGCCACGCGAGGGTGCCCCTGTCGGGATGCTGGCCGCTCGGCCGGCCCTGGTCATCGAGATTGGAGAGGAAGTACAGCTCCGGAAAGCCGTCTGCGTGATACTGGTTCATCACGTGGATCTGCACCTCGCCGAAGCGCCGGCCGAGGGCCACCTGATTCCCCGGTGGTAAATCCTGGTCCCGCAGCAACAGGAGCTGATGGTCGAGGAACGCCGCGTGGATACGCTCGAAGAGCGCGTCGTCGACGGATCTTGACAGGTCGACGCCGATCAGCTCGGCGCCGAAGGCCCGGCACAGGGGACGAATCTCCAAGACCTCCCTCGCCACGGCTCCCCCCTGTTGTCCCGGCGGGCTAATCCTCGAGTCGGATATCCACTCCGGATCGTCGACGTGAGCCGCGATCATACAAGCCCGAGCCGTACTTTGTCTTGACGAAGGCGTCGACCTCGTAGGTGCCCGGATCCAGATACTCGAAGGCCTCCGCGTCGTCGGCCTGGTTGAACCCCGGGTCGGCGGGAAACACAGCCTCGTACTTTTTGCCGGTCTCTTTGTTGGTGAGCGCGATGATGACCTTGCGATTGCGGACGCGATCGTTCCCGGGCATCCGGTCCCTGTCCGCCCAGGCGCGATAGGAGACGAAGAGCCCGCGATCATGTAGGTTCATCGACGCCGAATCCGTGGATGATCGCCCGGGGGAGGATCGCTGCGGAAATTCTAGCCCTCCCACCCCCGGCCTTCGGCCTCAGGCTTCCGGAACTGAGACTTGGGTCAAACGGTCATATAATCCGGTGCCGACAACAGGGAGAACGTACGATGCAGTGGAGAATCGCGCGGGGGCTGATAGCGGTAATACTGATGACCGGGGGTGCCGTCCAGGCGGCCGACTACCAAATCGATCCGGGCCATTCCTTCGTCCGCTTCAAGATCCAGCATCTCGGATACAGCTGGATGTGGGGGGGATTCAACGACGTCGAAGGCAGCTTCACCTACGACGCCACCGATCCCGGGGCGTCCGACATCGCGCTCACGATCCGAACGGCGAGCGTGGATACGAATCACGCCGAGCGCGACAAGCACCTGCGAAGCGAGGACTTCCTCGACGTGAAGAAGTACCCCACCGCGGCCTTCAAGAGCACCAGGTTCATCCCTGACGGCGCCGGAGGGATCCTCGAAGGGGAGCTGACGCTCCACGGCGTGACCCGGCCGATCTCGATCCAGGTGGAGAAGATCGGCGAGGGACCGGATCCCTGGGGTGGCTACCGGGCGGGATTCCTTGGTACCACGTCCCTCAACCGCGGCGATTTCGGCATGAAGTACGACCTCGGCCCGAAGAGCGAGTCCATGGACTTCGAGCTCGGCATCGAGGGTACCCGCCAGTAGGCGGGCCGTATCCCGACCGACTCAGAGCATCCGGCGCAGGGTGTCGTCCCTGTCGATGAAGTGATGCTTGAGTGCCGCGGCGACGTGCAGGAGCACCAGGATGGCCGTCCCGTAGGAGAGGTAGTAGTGCAGCTCGACGGCCAGGTCGCGCAGCGCTTCGCTTCCCGGCAGCAGCGCCGGCACCTCGAACCATCCGAAGATGGCGATCCCGTCGTCCGCGGATGTGGAGATCACGTAGCCGGTGAGGGGCACGGCGACCATCATCAGGAACAGCAGCCCGTGCACGACGCGGGTCGCCCGCCGCTCCCACAGCGCCGTGGAAGCGAGCGGCGCCGGCACACTGCTGCCGACCGCTCGACACAGGTTCAGTACGCCGATCAGGAGCGCCACCATCCCGAGCGCCTTGTGCCACTCCAGGGAGGTGTTGTACCAGCGGTCGTAATAGCTGAGACCCATGAGGTACCAGCCGAGGGCGATCAGCCCGATGATGAGCAGCGCCGACGTCCAGTGAAATCCTCGGGCCACCAATCCGTAGCGCGCGGGGCCGGCCGATTGCATGTCTCCCTCCTGCTGGAACTCGACGGCGTGGTTGGATCGTACTCCGGCGCCCGTCCGCGCAAAAGTTACGGTGGGCCCGCGTGATAGGATTCGGCGAATGCCCATCGAATAGCTCGTCATGCAAATCCAGCTCGGGGCGCTCCACTCCCCCCTCTACCGCCGCTACTGGCTCGGTTCCATGGCTTCCATCGGCGCCACCCAGCTGCTCATTCTCGGCAAGGGCTGGCTCGTATTCGAGCTGAGCGGCTCACCGCTCAAGCTCGGACTGCTCGGGGCGGCCGGCGCGATCCCCCAGATTCTGGTGACGTTGTTCGGCGGCGTGCTGGCGGATCAGCTGGACAAACGCAAGGTCTTGATGGTCACCTCGCTGATCGTCGCATCCCTCCTGGTGCTCCTCGGGCTCCTCGATGCGAGCGGTGTCGTGGAGGTGTGGCACGTGATCGCGATCGCCGCACTCATCGGGTTCACGTCGGGTTTCGACTGGCCCGCGCGACAGGCCCTCTTTCCGAGCCTCATCGATCGCAAACACATGATGAGCGCGGTCGCGCTCAACTCCGTGCTCTGGCAGGGCACGCGCATGATCGTCCCCGCTATCGGAGGAATCGTCATCGCGCTCTCGAGTACCGCCGTCATATTCTTCGCGTCCGCCGTGGGCTACGTCATCATGTTTCTGGTGCTCGCCTCGCTCCCCGTCGAGCACCGCGCTACGGCGCGGGGCAACTCGCTGCATCAGTTCGTCGAGGGACTTAGATTCATCGGCTCATCGAGAGTCTTCGCGATCCTGATTCCACTGACCTGGATCGGGACCTTCTTCGGCGTGTCGTACCTCCAACTCATGCCGGCCTTCGCCGAGATCCTCAGCGTGGGCGAGCGAGGGTTCGGCTTCCTGCTCTCCGCGTCTGGCGTCGGGGCCGTCTCCGGCACGCTGCTGACGGTCCTCGTCCAGGGCACGCACCGACTGGGCTGGATCATCCTCGGCAGCGCGTTCTGCGCGACGCTCGCTTTGTTCGGCTTCGGCGCCGTCACCGGCCACGCCGACGCCATGGGACATGCCTACGGGGCCGCGATCGGCTGCGTATTCCTCATGAGCATGTTCAACTCCATGTATCTGATCTCGACCATGACGGTGCTGCAGATGCGTGTGCCGGATGCGCTGCGGGGCCGGGTGATGGGAATCCACGGCATCACCTTCTCGCTCATCCCCCTGGGTGCACTCTTTGGCGGCTCCGTCGCCACCGCCTACACGCCGCCGATAGCGGTCGCGGTCGGCGCTTCCATTGTGATGGTGGCCGTGCTATCGGTAGCGACGACCCAGGAAGAGATTCGCGGGATCAAGGGAGAGTAGCAGCCGGAGGAGTCCCATGCGGCGAACCGAAATCGACGCCATCCCGCGCGACGGCGACATCGCCTTCCGGCAGCGGGCAATCGAGCCTCCGCGCTCGGCGTTGCTGGTCGTAGACCTGCAGAAGCAAAGCTACGATGACGACGCAGTCCCGTCGACACGAGAGGACGCGTACCTGCATGCCCGCATCAAAGACTCCGTCATTCCGAACGGCCGGCGCCTCATCGCCGCGTGCCGCGCGGCGCAGGTGGAGGTCATCTACACCGTCATCGAGTGCCTGACCCTCGACGGGCGGGATCGCAGCCTCGACTACAAGATCTCGGGCCTGTTCGCGGCCAGGGGCTCCCGGGATGCGGAGGTCATCGACGCGCTGGCGCCGCTGGAGAACGAGATCACAATCCCCAAGACGTCCTCGAGCCTCTTCAACTCCACCAACTTCGAGTACGTGCTGCGCAATCTCGGTGTCGAATACATCATGGTCATGGGGATGCTGACTGATCAATGCGTCGAGACGACAATCCGTGACGGCTGCGATCGAGGATTCCTCATGACGGCGATAGAGGACTGTTGCGCGGCCCGTTCCCAGCGGCGTCACGAGGAATCCCTTATCGGGATCGATGGCTACTGCCGGCGGCGCACGAGCGCCGAGCTTCTGACGGAGCTGCCGCCAGCGTAGCCGGTTCAGCGCCGTGGTAGAGGGGGATAGGACATGAATATCGACGATGTAGTGCAACGGGCGAGGGACGCCGACGTTCAGTTGATTCGATTCATCTACTGCGACAACTCCGGCGTCATCCGCGGCAAGGCTACTCACGTGGATCATCTCGAGGGCAGGATGGCCCAGGGCATCGGCCTCACGGTCGCGATGCAGTCCTTCACGTCATCGGAATCCATCGCGCCGGGCGCGGGATTCGGTCCGGTCGGCGAGATCCGCCTCGTGCCGGACCCCGAAACATTCGCGCGCCTGCCCTACTCTCCGGGCAATGCGCGGATGATCGCGGATATGTTCACCCTGGATCAGGCCCCCTGGGACAACTGCGCACGATACTTCTTGAAGCGCATGGTCGATCGGGGCGCCGGACTGGGCCTGAGGATCAAGGCGGCCTTCGAGAGCGAGTTCTCGCTCGCGATCGAGACGGAGGACGGCTACGAGCCATTCGACAGGAGTCTCTGCTTCAGCACCATTGGCATGGACTCCGCCGACGAGTACATCGGCGATCTGGTTGACGCGCTGGGGCAGCAGGGGATCAGCGTCGAGCAGTACTACGCGGAGCTCGGCGCCGGCCAGCAGGAGATGTCGGTCACCTACGACGACGCGCTGCGCGCGGCGGATAACCAGGTGACGTTTCGCGACACCGCGCGGGGAGTCGCCATGAAGCAGGGTCTCGTCGCCTCGTTCGCGCCCAAGCCCTTCGCCGACGAGGCCGGGAACGGCTGTCACATCCACTTCAGCGCCTGGGACGAAGCCGGCGAGAGCAACGTGTTCTTCGATGCCGCCGATCGCTACAAGTTGAGTAAGACAGCCTATCACTTCATCGCCGGAGTGCTCCGCCACCTGCCGGGACTGGTGGGATTGACCGCGCCCAGCACTAACTCCTACCGCCGCCTGCAGCCACACTTCTGGAGCTCGGCGTTCACCTGCTTCGGGCCCGACAACCGCGAGGCGCCGGTGCGCATCGCCTCGGGCTTCTGGGGAGAGGAGATGCGGACGGTGAACCTGGAGCTCAAGCCATCGGACTCCAGCCACAACCCCTACCTCGCCCTCGGCGGGCTCATCGCCGCGGGGCTCGACGGCGTCGAAAACGAGCTCGAGCCCCCGGAGCCCGTGCTCATGGACCCGGGTGACATGGACGAGGGAGAGCGCGAGACCCGGGGCATCCGGCGCCTGCCGACCAGCCTCGGGGAGGCTATCGACGCCCTCGAGGGGGATGCGGTGCTGACCGACGCCATGGGTGAGGTGCTGTCCCGGGAATACCTGCTCATAAAGAAGGCCGACTGGGAAAACGCTAAAGACCAGGATGTCGAATCAGAGCTGCGCCAACACTTCCACCGATACTGAGTGTCCCTTGTAGGAGCGAGCTTGCTCGCGAATGAGGTCTCATTCGCGAGCAAGCTCGCTCCT
>CBDTYP010000062.1:0-12047 GCA_965364645.1 uncultured Gammaproteobacteria bacterium
ACCACGAGCCTCACCGCTTTTGTTCGCGTCACCGGCTCGGCGTCGAACCCCACGGTCAAGCTCACGTCTCGCCCGCCGCTGCCGGAGTCCGAGATCGCGTCCCAGGTGCTGTTCGGCACCGACTCACAGAATCTCTCCCCGGCCCAGAGCCTGCAGCTCGCCTCCGCCATCGCCACCTACAGCGGCAAGGGCGGCGCCGTCGGCATCCTCGACGCCACCCGCCGGGCGCTCGGCGTCGACGCCATCAACTTCGCGGAGTCGAAGGAAGACCCCGACAAGACCCGCGTCAGCGTCGGCAAGTACGTCACCGAGGGCGTCTACATCGAGCTCGAGCGAGGCACCGAGGAAGATTCCCGCACCGCCACCACCGTCGAGGTGGAGGTGCTGCCCGACGTGCGACTCGAGGGTGGCACGACGGAGCAGGGTGGGAACAAAGTGGGCGTTAAGTGGAAGTGGGACTATTGAGACGGTTGAAGTAGAAGCATCATTCCCCACACGGACGCCGCGACGAACGTCGCCAGATGGAACCACGCCCACCACATGTAGCGTTGTCGGATCTCGTCCGGATCCCGGTTCGACAGGATGAAGGGCCGGCCGTCGCCGGGGGCGCGCATCATGTGCACGCCGGGCTCGAGTCGCATCTCCCGGTGTTGCGCGTCCACCTGGCGTTCGGCGTCGGTGACCGCCGCCTGCCATTCCTGCATGTCGATGTCGCCGTCGCCGTCGCGATCGTAGTGTTGCACCAGCGCCGCCCGGTTCTGCTTCCACTCCCGCAGCAGCGCGCTGACGTCTGCCTTTCGATTCAGCGTGCCGTCGGACGCGCGGAACGTGCGCATGTCGCCGATGGCGTAGAGGCGGTCCCCCGGCATGAGGTACTTGACGAGATAGTGAACACGGCCGTCGCGCCACCGTGTCTGGTGCGCGGATTGCACCTCGGCGTGCTCGGGATCGATGACGCACTCGCCCGTTCCGTCATCCATGAGAAAGGTGTCGTCGCTGCACTCGAAGCGCGTGTTGGCGCGGCTTCTCCCGAATGTCCGGTTCTGTTCCACGATGGTGGCGTGATACCAGAGGCAGGGCGGCACCCTGCCGTAGCGCAGCAGCTCAGCGTCGGCGATGGATCGGCACTCACCGGTCAGCTCCACGTAGCCCTGGGCCGCGCTGCGCACGACCGCCGTCGGCGTGTCGGCGATGATCCGGTAGCGGCGCAGCGCGCCGAGCCACGCGGCCAGTCCGCCGAGAGTCAGCACGGCGATGCCGATCATCCTCAGGTTTGGCTGCTGGTGGCTGTAGCTGTAAAAGATGCAGAGGAGGCCGATGAAAAGATAGCAGGCCGCGACCAGCGAGTGGAGCTTGCTGCCGAGGGTGATGCCGCGGAGCTCCGGTGCGCCGAATCGGGCTAGTTCAACGAGCACGGTCCGAGGGGCTCAGCTCAGGACTGGAACAAAGCACCCACGTTCACGTCGGCGATCTCGGACTGGTCGAACTCGAGGAGCTGGAAGGACTTGAAGTTGAAGAAGCGCGCGACGATGACGTCCGGGAACTCTTCGATGCCGATGTTGTTGAGGTTCACCGACTCGTTGTAGAACTCGCGCCGGTCGGCGATGGAGTTCTCGAGGCCGGAAATGCGCCCCTGCAGATGCTGGAAGGTCTCGTTGGCCTTCAGGTCCGGATAATCCTCGGCGAGGGCGAAGAGCTGGCCGAGGCCGATGCGAAGGGCGCCCTCGGCGGCGCCGAGCGCGCCGATGTCGCCCGAGGCGCGAGCGCTCGCCGCCTGGCTGCGGGCGTTGATGACCCTCTCCAGGGTTTCCTTCTCGTACTTCATGTACTCCTTGCAGGTGGAAATCAGCTTCGGCAGCTCGTCGTGGCGCTGCTTGAGCAGCACGTCGATGTTGCTCCACGCCTTGGTCGCGTTGTGCTTCAGGTTGACGAGGCGGTTGTAGATGACGATGACGTAGACCACCGTTGCGGCGATCAGCGCGAGGGCGACGTATCCGAAGATGTCCATGAAGCTGTTCCCAGAGAAGTCGGAGGCGATTCCCGGCCGCCTTGGCCGGGTCTTCTGTCAAGCATAGCCCAGGGACCCGCGGCGACGGGTGGAGCAGGTCACAAATCGGTTCGCCGGGGCCGTATCCGGCGGCCCGGATCCTGCCTATCATCGGTTCTGGAAGCACTTCGAGGAGATCGATCTGTGGCGGGAATGCATGCCCCGGATACCAGGTTGCGGTGACGGCCTCCGGCGAATCGGGTCGGGTCGCCATCATGGAGGGCGTGCGCACGCCCTTCGTCAAGGCGGGTACCGCCTTCAGGGACCTGAGCGCGCGGGATCTGGCGGTGCATTCCGTGGATGCCCTGCTGGATCGCTTCGATCTCGCCCCGGACGAGGTGGACGAGCTCGTGCTCGGTAACGTCATCGTCGACCCGAGGGCCCCGCACATCGCGCGGGAGGTGGTCTTCGCGTCCCGCCTGCCGGCGGCGGTCCGCGCGCTGACGGTCATCGACAACTGCATCACGGGCACGTCCGCGCTCGGCGCCGTGATGGCGGACATCCTGACGGGACAGGCCCGCATCGGTATCGCCGGGGGCGTGGAGTCCATGTCCAATCCTCCGGTGCTGTTCACCCGGCGCGCCGCCCGCAAGTTCGTGGACCTCGCCATGAGCCGGGGAGCGGGTGCGCGCCTGGGCGCCTTGCTCCGGCTGAGACCCCGGGATTTCTGGCCCGATCCGCCCGCCCTGGCCGAGCCCTCCACCGGGCTCACCATGGGCGAGCACTGCGAGATCATGGTCAAGGAGTGGTCCGTCGGCCGCGGCGATCAGGACGCGCTCGCCTGCCGCAGCCATCACAACGCTATTGCCGCCACCGAGGATGGCCGGCTCCCCGCCGAGATCGCTCCAGTGAACGGGGTCGCGCGGGATGGGCTCATCCGCGGCGACACCAGCGTCGAGCAGCTGGCGCGGCTGCGCCCGGTATTCGACCGATCGCCGTCAGGCACCATCACGGCCGGCAACTCGAGCCCCCTCACCGATGGCGCCGCCTCGGTCCTGCTGATGTCCGAGCGGGCGGCGGAGGCGGCCGGGCGCGAGCCCCTGGCCTTCGTGAAGGCCTTCACCAACGCAGGAATAGACCCCGCGGACGGTCTGCTCATGGCCCCGGCTATCGCGGTGCCCCGGTTGCTCGAGGAGACCGGGCTCACTCTCGCAGACATGGATGTCGTGGAGATGCACGAGGCGTTCGCGGGTCAGGTGCTCTGTAACCTCGCGGCCTGGGAGCGGGGCTGGAAGGAGCGGGCGATCGGGCAGGTGACGGTGCAGCAGCTGAATCCCCTTGGGAGCTCCATCGCCGTCGGGCATCCCTTCGCGGCGACGGGATTGCGCATCGTCACGACGCTTGCCAACGAGCTCAAGCGGCGCTCCGGGCGTTACGGCCTCGTCAGTATCTGCGGCGCCGGCGCGACGGCGGTCGCCATGATCATCGAGCGGCCTTAGGAATGGGGGAAGATTCGGTCCTGCGCCTCGAACACCGTGACGACGGCGTCACCGTGCTGTGGATGGACGATCCCCGGGAGCCGGTGAATACTCTGCGGGCAGAAATCGCGGTAGAGTTCCAGCGCGTGCTGGACACGCTCCAGGAGTCCTCCGCCGCGAAGGCTCTCGTCATCATCTCCGCAAAGCCCGACAACTTCATCGCGGGCGCCAATCTGGAGATGCTGCAATCGGTCAAGAGCATCGCCGAGGGCCGCGAGCTCGCGGAGCTTTCCCAATCCATACAATGGCGCCTGGCGTCCCTGCCGATGCCGGTGGTGGCCGCGATCAACGGCAGCTGTCTCGGCGGTGGGCTCGAGCTCGCGCTGGCGGCGGATGCACGGGTCGTGAGCGGTGACCCCGCGACGCGTCTCGGGCTCCCGGAGGTGCAGCTCGGCCTGCTCCCCGGAGGCGGCGGCACTCAGCGCCTGCCGCGCCTGGTCGGGCTCGCCGAGGCTCTGCCGCTGCTGCTCACCGGCCGCCAGCTCGGCGCCCGCGACGCCCTGGCTCTCGATCTGGTGGACGCGGTCGTCGAGAAGGAAGGGCTCCTGGAGGCCGCGGTGGAACGCGGGCTTTCGCTTCGGGGCCTGCATCGGAGAGAGGGGCGGCCCCTCGTGCCGCCCAAGGCTTCGTCGCCATTCAACCGGCGCGGCTTCATCCAGCTCCTGACTGCACGCAACCCCATCGGCCGCCAGCTCCTGTTCGCGCGGGCGCACCGGCAGACCGTGGACAAGACCCGGGGAAACTATCCGGCGCCGGAGCGCATTCTCGAGGTCGTTCGCAAAGGTTTAGAGCAGGGCCGCGCCGCCGGATACGCCGCGGAGGCGCGGGCTTTCGGCGAGCTCGTCGTGAGTCCCCAGTCCCGCCAGCTCGTCAACATGTTTTTCGCCACCCGGGAGCTCGCGAAGGACACCGGCGTCGACGCCGGCGAGCCCGAGGTCCGCGACGTGGAGACGGTGGGCATGCTGGGCGCCGGTCTCATGGGTGCCGGTATCGCCTACCTGTGCGCGGCCAGAGCCGGGACACGGGTAACCATCAAGGAGCGCGACCGGGAGAGCCTGGACCAGGGCATGCAGAACTTTCGAGTGCTGGTAGACGGGCGGGTGCGGCGCGGGCGCATGACCCGGGAGGCGTCCGAGACCGTGCTCGGACGCGTCGACGGGACCGTGGAATTCGAAGGGCTCCGCGATGCGGGCCTCGTCGTCGAGGCGGTGTTCGAGGATCGGGATCTCAAGCGCGGGCTGCTCGCTGAAGTAGAGGCGCTCGACGGGGAGGACCGTATCTTCGCTTCCAACACCTCGTCCATTCCGATCGCCGAGATCGCCGCGGGCTGCCGGCGCCCCGCAAATGTCATCGGCATGCACTACTTCTCGCCGGCGGATCGGATGCCATTGCTGGAGGTCATCGTCACCGAGCAGACTTCCGATGACGTGACGGCCACCTGCGTCGCCTTCGGCAAGCGTCAGGGCAAGACCGTCATCGTCGTGCGCGACGGGGCGGGGTTCTACACGTCGCGGATTCTCGCACCCTATCTCAACGAAGCCGCGCAGCTTCTGACCGATGGTGTGAAGATTGAAGTCATTGATCGCGCGATCAATGACTTCGGATTCCCCGTCGGGCCGCTCACCCTGCTCGACGAGATCGGCATCGACGTCGGCTACAAGGTGAGCCGGATCCTCGGCGATGCCTTCGGCGACCGGATGCGGCCCCCCGACGGGTTGCAGACGTTGGTGGACCGGGGCGCGCTCGGCAAGAAGACCAAACGCGGGTTCTATCTCTACGATCGGCGGAAACGCCGCGTGAACGACGACATCTACGAGCTCCTCGGCGTGGAGCCGATCAAGGAGCAGGGGACGATTCCCGTCGCCGAGCGATGCGTTCTGCAGATGGTGAATGAGGCGGCGCGGTGTCTCGAAGAGGGCATCCTGCGAAGCGCGCGGGACGGCGATATCGGCGCCGTCTTCGGGCTCGGATTTCCGCCATTCCTGGGCGGGCCGTTTCGTTACGCCGATGCGCTCGGGGCCGGCCATCTCGTCAGGCGGCTCGAGCATTTCGCCAACATTCACGGCGATCGCTACCGGCCCGCGGGGATCCTGCGCGAGCTTGCAGCGCGGGATGGGAGCTTCTACGGTAATGGCTCCAACCGTCGTTAGCGGTCCACAGCGCGAGATCAGCTCCGAGTCATGAACTTCGTCATCGACCATGTGACCCTGGGCGCGTCCCGGCTCGAGGCGCTTGCCGGCGCCTTCGCGGCGAACGGTCTGGCCGCCGAGTACGGCGGACCGCACGAAAACGGTGTCACCCACATGTCCCTGGTCGGCTTCGACGACGGATCCTATGTGGAGCTGATCTCGGTCATGCGTCCCGGCCAGCCGGCCCCCCGGTGGCACGAGCACATCGTTCTCGAGGGCGGGCCCTGCGCGTGGGCGGTGCGCCCCGGCAGTGTCGCCGGCGAGGCGGAGCGCTTGAAGGCGCGGGGCGTCAGGGTCGGCGAGGTCACCCCCAGGGGGAGGAAGCGGCCGGACGGTCAGGCGGTGGAGTGGAATCTGGCCGACGTCGGGGATCTGGGCCCCGGCGCCATGCATCCCTTCATCATCGAGGATTGCACGCCCCGGGAGCTGAGGGTACCGACATCGGAGTGCGTCGCCGGCAGCGAGCTGACCGGCGTGCAAAGAGTAATCCTGGGCGTGGAGGACGTGGGCGCGGCCAGCGAGGAATTCCAGGAGGCCTACGATCTTCCCGCGCCGGAACGGGCGAGCGCGGATAACGGGCGGTTGAACGTGGCGGTCTTTCCGGGCGAACCACTGATCCTCGTGTCGCCGGCCGACGGCGAGGGCTGGCTCGTTGAACGGCTGGCCAGCTTCGGCCCGACGCCCTGCGCTTTTCTGCTCGGCAGCCGCGATTTTGCGGCCTCCCGGGAACGGGCGCGGCTCGGGGATGTCGAGAGCTTTGGCGGCGAGAGCGTCGCCTGGTTCGACGGGGATCCGCTGCTGGGGCGCTGGATCGGCGTCGTCGTTGTTTGAAGCGCGACACCCGTACGGGAATTCTTTATCAACCAACGCTAATCTTCCGACAATATGACAGCTTTCCTATCTAGACTTCTCACCGGCACCTTCGCGTTCCTGATCGCCATCGGCGCCCATGCCGGCAAGCTCGAGCTCGAAGGCGAGCCCCAGCAGGGGGCGCTGATGATCGGGCGCACCGAGCCGGGGACGGCGGTGAAATTCAACGGCGAGCCCGTGCGGGTATCGAAGGACGGTGTGTTCCTGCTGGGCTTCGGCCGGGACGCCCCGGAGAAGGCGCGTCTGGACGCGGTTTTCCCCGACGGCAGCAGCGCCGGGCGGGATCTCCTGGTGGCAAAACGTGACTACAACGTGCAGCGCATCGACGGCCTGCCGCCGAAGAAGGTGACGCCCAGCGAGGAGGACATGGTGCGTATCCGCAAGGAGTACGCGCTGGTCAGGAAGGCGCGGGATCGCGACGACCTGCGCGAGGATTTCCTCGGCGGCTTCGAGTGGCCGGCCAGGGGCCGCATCAGCGGCGTCTACGGCAGCCAACGCATCTTGAACGGTGTACCGAGGCGGCCGCACTTCGGGGTCGATATCGCGGCACCGACCGGGACCCTCGTGCACGCGCCGGCCGCTGGCCTCGTGACGTTGACCCATGACGACATGTTTTTTTCCGGCGGCACCCTGATCGTCGACCACGGGCACGGGCTCTCGTCTACGTTCATCCACCTGAGCGCCATTCTGGTGAAGGAGGGGGATCGCGTGCGCCAGGGAGACCCGATCGCGAAGATTGGCGCCACCGGGCGCGTTACCGGTCCACACCTGGACTGGCGGATGAATCTCTCAGGTGCGCGCCTCGATCCTCAGCTCCTGGTAGGGCCGATGACGCCCTGAGGGCGTCGTCGCCCGTTGTCAGCTCGACCGATTCGCGCCGAGCAGGTGGTCGACGGCCGCGGCCAGATCATCGAAGGACTCGATATCGTCACGGTGAGCAGGCTCGTCCTTGCCGGTACTGACGAACACGGGTCGGGCGCCCGCGGCCAGCGCGGCATCCATCGCCATCACGGTGCTGCCGATGATCGGCACGCCGTTCAGTGGGATACGCAGGCGGGATGCGATCTCCAGCAGCATGCCGGGATTCGGCATGGCGCACTCGCAGGCATCCTTGGGCAGGCAGGCGCAGAAAAACACGGCATCCACGCCGCCGCCGGCTTCCAGCAGCTCGCGCTGCATCCGGTGGTGAATGGCGTTGAGGGTCTCGATGTTGAAGGACTTTCGGCGCAGGCCGGGCTGGTTGCTGGCCACCACGATGCGGTAGCCGGCCCCGTTGAGGCGCGCCAGGGCCTCGAGGCTCCCGGCGAGGGGTTGCCAATCGTGCTCGGACGTCATCGGGCTGCCGGAATCGACGTTGATGACCCCGTCCCGTTCGAGAATGACCAGCTGCAAAGGCGGTCCTCCGCGTGGAAATGAGTCGACGCCCGAGCCGTGAGAGCGCCTCCACGCTCGATTGTAATGACATCGGTCGCCTGGGGTATAGTATCGCGCTTTGGCGCGGTCTCGCACTCGGGTGCCGCTGGGAGAGGACCATGGCGACGGACAATCGTGAGCTGAAGCGCGCCGGCCTGAAGGCGACGCTGCCGCGGCTCAAGATTCTCGAAATCCTGGAGACCTCCGACCGGCATCATCTGAGCGCCGAGGACGTATACAAGGAGCTGCTGGAATCAGGAGACGATGTCGGCCTCGCCACTATCTACAGGGTCCTCACCCAGTTCGAGACCGCGGGGCTCGTCAGCCGGCACCACTTCGAGTCCGGCCACGCCGTCTTCGAGCTCGAGCGCGGGCATCACCACGATCACATCGTCTGCGTCCAGTGCGGGAAGGTCGAAGAGTTCTATGATCAGACCATCGAGGATCGCCAGAAGTCGGTGGTCGGCAAGATGGGTTACGAGATCCAGGACCACGCGCTCGTGATCTACGGAAACTGTACGAAGACTGATTGTCCGGGAAAAGCCGGCTGAGCCGTCGCCAGCCGGCGCTTCACCGGGAACTCGTTTCCCCATCCGGCGTCATTCTGCCTCGAACCTGGAACACATGAGCATCAAGGTCTACAGCACACTCACCGGTCGCAAGGAAGACTTCGTGCCCGGCGATCCCGAACGCGTCACGATGTACGTGTGCGGCCCGACAGTCTACAGCTTCCCGCACATCGGCAACGCGCGGCCGCCTGTCGTCTTCGATCTTCTCTATCGGGTCTTGAGTCGCCGCTACCCGAACGTGGTGTATGCGCGCAACATCACCGACGTGGAGGACAAGATCAACGCCGCGGCGAAGGAGGCGGGCGTTCCCATCGAGGCGATCACATCCAAGTACTCCGCGATCTTCCACGAGGACATGGCGGCGCTCGATGTGCCGTTGCCCACCATCGAGCCGCGCGCCACGGATCACATCGCGCAGATGATCGCGATGATGGAGAAGTTGATCGAGAACGGATTCGCTTACGAGGCCGAGGGGCACGTGTTGTTCAACGTGCCGTCGTTCCGCGAATACGGACGTCTCTCCCGGCAGGATCGAGAGAAGATGATAGAAGGCGCGCGCGTGGAGGTGGCTCCCTACAAGCGCGATCCAGCGGACTTCGTACTCTGGAAACCGTCGACGGAAGATCTTCCGGGTTGGGACAGCCCCTGGGGTCGCGGCCGTCCCGGGTGGCATCTCGAGTGCAGCTGCATGATCGAAGAGCATCTGGGTGAGACCATCGACATTCACGGCGGCGGCAGTGATCTCGTGTTCCCTCATCACGAGAACGAGATCGCCCAGAGTGTTTGCGCCCACGACGGCGCCCCGCTCAGCCGGTACTGGATGCATGTCGGCTTCATCAACGTCGTCGGGGAGAAGATGTCCAAGTCCCTGGGAAACGTGCTGCTCATCAGGGATCTGCTCGATGCGGCACCCGGCGAAGCAATTCGCCTGGCGCTGCTGAGCGCCCACTACCGGAGCCCGGTGGACTGGACGACCGAGACCCTGGATCAGGCGGCCCGTACACTGGATCACCTGTACGGCGCCCTGCGGGATTTCAAGGACGTAGAAACGGGTCCGCAATCCGACGGCGATCTGCCCGAAGAGTTCGTCGCGGCGCTGGAAGACGACCTCGATACCCGCACGGCGCTGGCGCTCCTGCACGAGCTTCGGCGCTCGCTGCGCCGGGTGAGTGACCCTGAGGAGCGTGTCGTTTTGAAACGCCGGCTGCTCGCCTGTGCCGCCATGCTGGGGATCGGACAGAGGGATCCGGAGGAGTGGTTCATCGAGCGTTTCGGCGGCGTGGACGACGCAGACGAGATCGATCGCCTGGTGGCCGAGCGCGACGAGGCCCGTCACGCGCGGGACTTCGCCAAGGCGGACCGCATTCGCGACGACCTGGTCGGGCGGGGCATCGTGCTGGAGGACGGCCCCGAAGGCACCCGCTGGCGGGTCGGCGCGGCCATTGATGACGAGGAGTCGGAGTCGTGATTGGGAGACTCGTAGGGGCGGTCCTGCGGGGACTCATCCGCGGCTATCAGCTTATCGTGTCGCCGATCCTCGGGCCCCGTTGCCGGCACCTGCCGAGCTGCTCGGAGTACACGTCCGAGGCCATCGCCGTGCACGGTCCGGTCCGTGGCGGATGGCTGGGGCTTCGCCGCATCGTCCGCTGCCACCCCTGGGGCACCAGTGGCTACGATCCGGTTCCCGGCACCGAGGATGGGACCGAGGATGGTGCAATAGGGAGCAACCGATGACGAGCCCCTGGTCACCGGACGGATGGCGGTCGCGGCAGGCGCGGCAGGCGCCGGACTACCCGGATGCCGCCCGCCGCGAGGGCGTCGAGGAGCAGCTGAAGGGCTTCCCGCCGCTCGTGTTCGCGGGCGAGGCGCGCAATCTCACCAAGGCGTTGGCGGAAGTGGCGGAAGGGCGCGCGTTTCTGCTCCAGGGCGGTGACTGCGCCGAGAGCTTTGCCGAGTTCCACCCGGACAACATCCGGGACACGTTCCGCGTGTTGATGCAGATGGCGGTGATCCTGACCTTCGGAGCGGCCTGCCCGGTCGTGAAGGTCGGGCGGCTCGCGGGGCAGTTCGCGAAGCCGCGATCCGAAGCCACCGAGTCCCGGGACGGGGTCGCGCTGCCCTCCTATCGCGGAGATATCGTCAACGGCATCGAGTTCACGCCCGAGACGCGGGCTCCGGACCCGGAACGGATGCTCCGGGCCTACTCCCAGGCCGCGGCGACGCTGAATCTGCTGCGCGCGTTCGCCCAGGGCGGATACGCGGATCTCCATCACGTGCACCGCTGGAACATGGACTTCGTCGCCGGCCATGCCGCGGGCGAGCGCTATCAGGAGATGGCGGATCGGATCGCCGAGGCCCTGTCGTTCATGGAGGCCTGCGGGGTCAACGCCAGCAACGCACCGGCCGTTCAGCAGACGAGCTTCTACACCTCCCACGAGGCGCTCCTGCTCGGCTACGAGCAGTCGATGACCAGGGTCGACTCGACGACGGGCGACTGGTACGACACCTCCGGGCACATGCTCTGGATCGGTGAGCGCACGCGCCAGCTCGATGGCGCCCACATCGAATTCCTACGTGGCGTCGGGAACCCCGTGGGCGTGAAGATCGGCCCGTCCGTAACGACGAAGGAGTTGCTCGCGCTGATCGATGTGCTGAATCCCGACGACGTGCCCGGGCGCCTCACGCTTATCAGCCGCATGGGCGCCGGCGCGGTGCGCGAGAAGCTGCCGCCACTGGTGCGCGCGGTCGAGGCGCAGGGCCGCCCGGTCATATGGTCCTGCGATCCCATGCACGGCAACACGGTCAAGTCCTCGGTCGGCTACAAGACCCGGGATTTCGAGAGCATTCTCGACGAGGTGCGCGGATTCTTCGACGTGCACCTGGCGGAGGGCACACACGCGGGCGGCATCCACGTCGAGATGACCGGCCAGGACGTGACCGAGTGCATCGGCGGCGGGCAACGCATCTCGGAGCAGGATCTGAGCGATCGCTACCATACCCACTGCGATCCCCGCCTCAACGCGAGCCAGAGCCTGGAGCTCGCGTTCCTGACTGCGCAGATGCTGAGGACTGAACGCGAGAAGTCGGTGGTATCATCCCCCGACGCCTGATCGACAACCTATCCGGTAGGGAACCATGAGCGTAGACAAGCACCTGTTGGAGATCCTCGTCTGCCCGGCCACCAAGACGCCGGTCAAGATGCTGGCAAAGGACAAGCTGGCCATCCTCAACCGCGAGGTGGAGAAGGGCGAGCTGAGCTACGTGGACGGGAACCCCGTGGAAGGACCCCTGGACGAGGCCCTCATAACCGAAGACGGCCGCACCCTCTACCGCGTCAGCGACGGCATCCCCGTCATGCTGGAAGAGCAGGGCATCACCGCCAACCAGGTCCCTGGCTGGTAAAAGAAATTAGGGGTCAGAGACGGTTTTCTAGTCGCCGAGCAGTTCGGTGCGGACTAGTTCTATGCCGAATCCGCCGAGG
>CBDTYP010000063.1:0-11779 GCA_965364645.1 uncultured Gammaproteobacteria bacterium
GATGTTGGGCTTCGCTGCGCTCAGCACCAACCTACAAGATCAGACCCAACGTTCAGCCTTCAACCCAACCCACGGGATCCGCCGCTGCGAGGTAACGGACCGACGATCTCCCCCTCGCCATCCAGTTCCGGGTAGTCGAATCCGTGGCGTCTGCAGTAGCGTGCAACGACCGGGTGGGCCCACTCGAACAGAGTCTTCTCGTAACAATCCTGCTCCAGTCGATTCTCGGCGTACAGGTTGGCGGCGGCGCGTTGGCGTTGCGCCTCGAACAGGATGGTTGCCGCCGCGACGGACACGTTCAGTGATGCCGCCATGCCCATCATGGGCACGCTCACGCGAATGTCGGTGCGCTCGAGGACACGCTCGCTCAGCCCCCGGAGCTCGGCACCCAGCACGAGCGCCGTGGGCAGCGTGTAGTCGATGTCCCGGTAGTCGACGGCGCCGTCCTCCGGGTGCGCCGCGACCAGCCGGAACCCGAGCCCGTGCAGCGCCGCCGCCGCGGCGTCGACGTCGGCGTGGGTGCGTATCCCCACCCACTTGCCGGTGCCGCTGGAGGTCAGGCGGCTGGGACGAAGAGTCGGGTCCTGCCAGACGGCGTGGGCCTCGAAAACGCCCACGGCGTCGCAGCTTCGCAGGATCGCTGAGAAGTTGTGGGGCTTGTGCACGTTGTCGAGCAACACCGTCAGATCGGGTTGGCGGCTGTCGAGCACCTGCCGGAGCTTTTGATATCGCTGCGGTGTCATGGTTCCTGCTCGACCCATTCTATGCCCTCGGCGGGCGGCACGCAGGCTCCCTCGGCCCTGCAGGGGGCGGATCTTGCCAATGAGGCGGGAAGGATGCAGGCTTGTCCGTCCGATCATCAGCCGGGATTCGACGGAGAATGCTCCATCAGGACAGCTTCGAGATCGCCACCGCGGGACGGGGCACCTACGACGTCACCGGGCGTGTGCAGGGCGTCGTCGCGGACGGCCAGGTAGCAAGTGGGCTCTGTCACGTCTTCATTCACCACACCAGCGCGTCGCTGATGTTGTGCGAGAACGCGGATCCGGCAGTGCGCGACGATCTCGAATCGTTCATGGCGCGCGTCGTGCCAGACGGCGATCCTGTCTTCACCCATACCGCGGAGGGTCCCGATGACATGTCCGCACATGTTCGCTCGGTGCTTACCCATTCCATGTTGAGTATCCCGGTGACCCACGGGCGTTGTGCGCTTGGCACCTGGCAGGGCATCTACGTCTGGGAACATCGTCACGCGCGCTTTAACCGCCGCCTGACGGTGACGGTGCAGGGTGAATAGTTCATGAGTAGCGGCGAGCGGGACAGGTCTGTACTCATCACCGGATGCTCCAGCGGGATTGGCGAGTGCGTGGCCACGGGTCTGAAGGCGAGGGGCTACCGGGTATTCGCCACCGCGCGCCGGGCAGCCGACGTCGCGCGACTGTCCGAAGCGGGATTCGAATCCCTTCTTCTCGACCTTCGCGACAACGCTTCCATGCACGGGGCGGTGGATTCGGTGCTGGCGCGCACCGGGGGAAGACTCTTCGCGCTATTCAACAACGGCGCCTACGGGCAGCCCGGCGCGGTGGAGGACATCCCGACCGACGCCCTCAGGGCCCAGTTCGAGACGAATCTCTTCGGCTGGCACGAGCTGACCTGCCGGATCCTGCCCGTCATGCGCGCCCAGGGGTACGGCCGCGTCATCCAGAACAGCTCCGTCCTCGGCCTCATCGCGCTCAAGTGGCGGGGCGCCTACACGGCGAGCAAGTTTGCCCTGGAGGGGCTCACCGACACGCTACGCATGGAGCTCGCCGGTACCGGCATCTACGTGTCGCTGATCGAGCCCGGTCCCATCGAGAGCAGGTTCCGGGAAAACGCCTACGAGGCCTTCAAGGAGAACATCGACGTCGGCAAGAGTCCGCATCGGAACGACTACCGGAGGGTAGAGGCGAGGCTCGCGACCGAGGACAAGAATCAGCCCTTCACGTTGCCGGGGGAGGCGGTGCTCGACAAGGTGGTGCACGCGCTGGAGAGCCGCCGCCCCAGGCCGCGCTACTACGTGACCGTGCCGACCTACGCCCTGGGATTCCTGCGCCGCGTACTCTCCACCCGCCTGCTGGATCTCGCGCTCAGTGGCGCATCGGGCGGCGAGCATCGCCGCGCCTGAGCGCCCCGTCCCCGGGGCGGCGCTACTTGACGGTGACCGTGATCTTCCGGGACACGACCGGCGGATTGTGGGGCACGTGATTGTGATCGCCCAACAACAGCTGCAGCGTGTGGGTACCGGAGGGCAGGGTAATCCGCGTCTCAGTCTGGCCCTTGCCGAAGTGCACGTGGTTCTTGTCCGCCGGTATCTCCTCATCCATGGGCGGCAATGGCGAATCGATGATGAGGTGGTGATGTCCGGTCATCGCTTTCTCGACCCCGGCGGGCGCGACACCCATGTTGCGCATCCCGAACCAGACCCGGAAATTGTTTTTCCGAATGACTTCGCCATCGTTGGGCCAGCCGATGTACAGGTAGGCGTTCTTCGCCGCCGGCGAGTCCCCCGCGACGGCGGCACCGCCGACGATTAGGGCGGCGAGCGCGATAGAGATCGTTAAAATTTTCATTGCTTCCTTCCTCGCTTGGCCGGTCCCGATCAGTTGGCGGGGACGTAGACGGTAATCTTCTTCGAGTAGATCGGCGGGTCATGTGGAACGTGGTTGTGATCCGCAAAGAGGAGCTGCAGCGTGTGCTTGCCGGGTGGCAGCACGACGCGGCCCTCTGAGTAACCCTTCCCGTAGTGGACGTGATGCTTGTCCGCGGGAATCTCCTCGTCGAAGGGCGGAAGGTCGCCGTCGATGATCAGGTGATGGTGGCCGGTAAATTTTTTCTCGGTGCCTGCGGGGGCGACGCCCATGTTGCGCAGGCCGAAACGGACCCAGGCCTTTCCACCCTTGATGGTGGTGCCATCCTTCGGCCAGATGAAGTAGACCTTCGCGTCGTCCGGTGCGGGCGAGTCGCCGGCCGCCGCGAGTCCGGGAATCAGCGCGGCCAGCAAGGTTGCGACAATGATGCGTTTGTTCATGTCCCCCTCCACTCCCTGTTATGTTTTGCTCGCGTGGGAGACCTTAACATACTTTGATGTGGGCGCGAGGTGGGCGCCGGTGGCCGTCCGCTCGCCGTCGGAATTGGACGCGCTTTCCGTTGCGGGGAACCCGAAAGCGGCTATAATCACGCCTTTACGTACCCATGTTCGAGCCAGGCATTGCATCGGGACTGCGATGTCTTTCTCGCGGCACCTCATAAGCGAATTCCGATGACTGGACGTGCCTTTTTCGTGACCGTTCTGGCCATCTTGCTCGTCGCGGGCACCACCGTGTATTCGAGCGCATCCTACGCCGGCATCGTACCCAAGGAGAGCCCCGAACGATTCGAGCTCATCTTCTGGGACTCCATAAAAGACAGCGGCAACCCCGCCGACTACGACGCCTATCTAGAGGCCTATCCGAACGGACGCTTCGCGCCGCTCGCGAGGGCGCGCGCCAAGAGCCTGCGCACGGAGCAGGCGAAGGAGCGTCAGGCCACTTCCGGCCCGCGGGTCGAGGACATGGATGCGGAATTCAAAGTCCTCAAGAACGCCCGGCTGCGTGAGCAGCCCGATGCGTCGAGCAAGAATCTGGGCACGCTCAAGCAGGGCGCGCGGGTAATCGTCACCGGCAGAGTCGCCGACGGCGAGTGGTATCGCATCGAGACGGATGACGGCAAGAGTGGCTTCGTGTTCGGCAAGCTGATCGCGGAGTCGAGCCGCGACGCGGACAAGGCGGCGGCCGAGAAGGCGGCCGCGGAGAAGGCGGCCGCGGAGAAGGCTGCTGCTGCCGCGGCCGCGGCGGCGGCCGCCGAGGCGGCCGCCCGCGAGGCGGAAGAGAAGGCTGCCGCGGAGGAAGCCGCGCGCCAGGCGGCGGAGAAGGCAGCCGCGGAAGAGGCTGCCCGAAAGGCGGCCGCAGACGAGGCTGCCCGCAAGGCAGCGGCCCAGGCCGAGGCTGCGCGCAAGGCCGCCGAGAAGGCCGCGGCGGAGGCCGCGGCCGCGGAGGCCGCGCGCAAGGCGGCGGCGGCGAAGGTGGCCGGTACGAAGATGGCCTCGGTCGATACCTTCCAGGATTGCGATGCCTGCCCGGAGATGATCGCGCTTCCCGCCGGCAGCTTCATCATGGGAACCAAGGGCGGGGACCCCAGCGAGACGCCGGCGCACACGGTCAAGATCGCCCGCCCCTTCGCCATGAGCCGTTTCGAGATTACGGCGGCGGAGTGGAAGGCCTGCGTCGATGCGGGGGGCTGCAAGCATCAGCCTAAGCGCAAGGGGATGACAGGTACGTCACCGGTGCACAACCTGAGCTGGCTCGACACGCAGCAGTACGTGAAGTGGCTGAGCAAGCGGACCGGCGCGAAGTACCGGCTTCCGACCGAAGCCGAATGGGAATACGCTGCACGCGCCGGGACCAAGACTGCGTTCTGGTGGGGAAATTCGGTCGGTAAGGGCAACGCCAACTGCAAGAACTGCGGCGGTGACTACAATCGGAAGCGTCCGGCGGTCGTGGACTATTTCGACGGCAATGCTTTCGGTCTGCAGGGCATGAGCGGCAGCGTCTGGGAATGGGTCGAGGACTGCTGGTTCGACAATTACAAGGGTGCGCCCGCGGACGGCAGCGCGCGGGATCGGAAGAACTGTCAGTCCCGCGTGCTCCGCGGCGGGTCGTGGCGCAACGACGCGGACTATGCGCGTTCGGCGAGCCGTTTTACCTACGACAACGACGTGCGTTACGTGTTGAACGGATTCCGCGTCGTGCGGGAAATGAAGTAACTCTACAACCCCGGCTGTATGTCCTGACTCAGGACCCGGGCTTGGTCGTGATGACCACGAAGTCTGCCGAAATCTTCACCTTGTCAGGCGACGACGCGAGCGTCTTCAGGCGCTTCTGAAGCGCCGTGCGATAGTTGCTCGAACCTTCGACTTCGCCCCTGGCGCCGTCGAAGACCGGCGCCGAGGCGGACAGCACCGCGATGAGCTCCGTGCCGAAGGGCGGAGCGATCTCCCATAGCCCGATGTCGCCTTCCTCTCCCAGCTGGAAGGATTTGTTCTTGGCGAACTGATTGTTGACTTCACCCGGGCTCGGCATCATGTGCACGACGTTGCCCTCGTGATCGAAGTAGTCCACGTAGAGCCACGAGTCGTAGGTCGGCGTGCTGATGTCGAGCACCAGGCGCTCTCCTTCGACGAACACGTTGTCGGTGTTCGGCGTCCCGATCGCCGTGCCGAATCCCGAGTCGTTGTTCGCATTCCAGTGAGAGGCATAGAGTTCGAGGGTCTGGCAGAAGACCCGGGGCACCTCCCGGATCTCGTTGTTCAGCGTGGCGACACCTGCCGTCCCCTCGAGATCGCTCACGATCTTCTCGACCGTCTTGGGGCCGGCGGCATAGCCGCCCACCGTGACCGCGCGTTCCTTCTCATTGACCGATGCATGCAGGATCGCGCAGGGCATGCCGCCGAGAACGGTGGCGACCTGGCTGGTCGAGATCGACGGGGCCGGCGCCGGGGCGGGGCCGGTCTCGACGGCGGCCGGCGTGCTCTTCGGCGCCTCTGCCGTTGCGGTCTCTTTCTCAGAAGCCGGCCCCGACTGCATCCGCCATACGCCGATGGCGATGCCGATCACGGCGACGACGGCCACCGCGATGATCACCGGGGACTTCTTCGCGGCCGCCGGCTTGGACGCGGCGCCCGGCCGCCCCAGACCGTCCCCGACGATGAGGGTCCCCTCGTCCGTGAAGTGATCGTCGCGCGCGGTGTCCGGCGTCAGCTCGGTCGGCGCGTCGCGATCCACAGCACCCTCACCGGGGCCGCGCACCATGGTGCCGCTCGGGGCGGCAACGGTTGCCGCGTCCTCCCAGTCGGGGAGCATGGCGCGCCACTCGGCGATGGATTGCGGTCGTTCCTCCGGCGCGAAGCGTAGCGCCCGATCGATGGCTTCGAGAAACTGCGTCGAGAATTTGCCCTTTCCCAGGTCGACGGCCGATTCGAGGATGTCCTTGTTTCCCTCGAGCTTCGCGTTGGCCCGTGCCAGGGCATCCACCGGGTTCTTCCCGGACATGCCTCGATAGATGGTCGCACCCAGGGCATAGATATCGGTCCAGGGACCCTGCTTGTCGCTCTCGCGGGTGGCGTTGTACTGCTCGAAGGGCGCGTAGCCCGGTGACACCAGCGTCGTCAGCGTGCGCGTCTCCACCCCCAGGGCCTGGCGGGCGGAGCCGAAATCCAGCAGCACGGGCCTGCCGTCATCGCGGAGATAGATGTTCTTCGGCTTGATGTCCCGGTGCACGAACCCCGACTCGTGGATGCGCTGGAGGCCGTCCATGAGCGGGAACAGGAGCGCGAGCAGATCGTCCTCGCTGGTGAGGCGGTTCAGGCTATAGGCCTCGTCCAGGCTCTCGCCCTTCTCGTACTCCATGACCATGTAGGCGGTGCCGTTGGCCTCGAACACGCTGTGCACCAGCACGATATTCGGGTGGCGGAACTGGGCCAGCGTCTGGGCCTCGGTGATGAAGCGGTTGAGGCCCCATCCGAAGGTGTCCGTGTGGTCGTCGGAGATCGGGTGGATGGAGCTGTCCGAGGCCCGCATGGCGAGGTCCGTCGGCAGGAACTCCTTGATGGCGACCTCGTGGTTGAGGTTCGTGTCCAGCGCGAGGTAGGTGATGCCGAAACCGCCACGGCCGAGAATCGCGTGAATCTCGTACCAGTGGAGCTTGTAGCCGTCGGGCAGTGCGTTGTGGCGGCGCTTCTCGTTGCTCACTGGGTGGCGTCCTGGCGAGGCAGACTCGTCGGAAAATGCCCAGCGCCGGAGCTTACCAGATGCCGCCCGGGATGGCGCACGCTCCTAGCTGTCGCCGGGGGCGGTCTCGGACATGGCGCGCAGTATCTCGTCGAGCTGGGTCAGGCGCAGCAATGGGTCCTCGAGCTCGAGGAAGTACTGCCGGCGCACCAGGGGCAGGGACAGGACCTCCGCGAGGCGATACCCCACCCAGGAGGCATCGTCGGGGTGCTTCGGCAGGTCTCCGTAAACGTCGCTGGCG
Source organism: uncultured Gammaproteobacteria bacterium (assembly GCA_965364645.1). Taxonomy (GTDB): domain Bacteria; phylum Pseudomonadota; class Gammaproteobacteria; order HK1; family HK1; genus JAABYT01. Next base: position 7,105 of record CBDTYP010000063.1, read on the forward strand.
TGCTCGAAGAGCTGATCGAGCACGTCGTTCATGTAGCGGCAGGCGTCGGGGAGCGCCGCCGCCGCCTCCGCGGCAAGGACCTCCACCGTTCCCCGCAGCAGCTGATCAGGCTCGACGCGGGTGTCGCGCACGTGGAAGCGTTCCTCGCCCCGGGCGCTGATGGAGAGGAGGCCGTCGTCGCCGCTGTGCCAGTCGACGATGCGCGCGAAGGTGCCGGTCAGGTGCGGGCTCGCGGCCGTCCCGGCTTCGTCGCCGCTCTGGATGAGGCACACACCGAAGGCCAGGTCGTTGCGCAGGCACTCGCTCACCATGTCCAGGTAGCGAGGCTCGAATATCCGCAGCGCGAGCGGCCCGCCGGGGAACAGCACCGTGTGAAGCGGGAACAGCGGCACTTCCCTGATCTCCCCGCCGGCACTCATGAGTTCGCGGTTTCCAGTGCGTCCAGGAGTCGCTGGTGGAACCCCGCGAATCCGCTGTTGCTCATGACAACCACGCGGGCGTCTCGACCGGCCTCGTCACAGACGGCGGTCACCAGCCCGTCGATATCGTCGAAGATTCGCACCGTGCCGGGTGCGCCCGCCTCGGCGAGCGCGCCGATGTCCCACTCCATGGACGGCGGTCGGTAGATCAGGGTGGCGTCGGCGGGTGCGAGGGCGCCGCCCAGGGTCTCGCTGTGGGCGCCGCTGCGCATGGTATTGGACGCGGGGTCGAGCACCGCGATGATGGGTTCGCCGCCGACGTGGGCGCGCATTGCGTCGAGGGTCGCGCGGATCGCCGTCGGGTGATGGGCGAAGTCGTCGTAGACCGTCACGCCACCGACATGGCCGCGCACCTCCAGGCGCCGCCGAACGTTGCGAAACGTCGCCAGCGCCGCGCAAGCCTCGGCGGCGTCGACGCCGGCGTGATCGGCGGCGGCGATGGCGGCGAGCGCGTTGCTCACGTTGTGGGCGCCGATCAGCGGCCAGCGTACCGAGCCCGCCATCTCGCCGCTTCGCACCACGTCGAAGGCGCTGCCGTCGGCTTCGGTCATGGCGGCCCGCCAGTCGGCTTCGCCGCCGCCAACGGCGAAGGTCTGTTGTGGCGTCCAGCTGCCCATGTTCATCAGGCGGTCAATCTCCGGGTCGGGGCTCGGGCGCAGGATCCGTCCGTTCCCGGGCACGGTCCTAACCAGATGATGGAACTGGCGGCGGATCGCGGCGAGGTCATCGAAAATGTCGCCGTGATCGAACTCGAGGTTGTTTATCACCAGCGTCCTCGGCAGGTAGTGAACGAACTTCGATCGCTTGTCGAAGAAGGCGCTGTCGTACTCGTCCGCCTCGACGACGAAGAGATCGCCTCCGATGCGGGCAGACTGGCCGAAGTTCCCCGGCACGCCGCCGACCATGAAACCCGGCGCGCGTCCCGCGCACTCCAGGATCCACGCGAGCATGCTGGTGGTCGTCGTCTTGCCGTGGGTGCCCGACACCGCGAGCACCCAGCGCTCGGCCAGCACGTGCTCGGCGAGCCACGCGGGCCCGGAAGTGAAGCGCAGCTTTCGGTCGAGCACGTACTCGACGGCGGGGTTGCCCCGAGTCATGGCATTGCCGATCACCACGCAGTCCGGCGCGGGGTCCAGGTGGGCGGGCTCGTAGCCGGTCATGACATCGATTCCCAGCGCCGCCAGCTGCTCGCTCATGGGCGGGTACACGTGGGCGTCGGAGCCGGTCACGGTCATGCCGAGGTCCCTGGCGAGACGCGCGACACCTGCCATGAAGGTGCCGCAGATCCCAAGGATGTGGATGTGCATGGGGGCGTCAGGCGCTCGGGGGCACGAGCGTCCGCAGCACGTAGATGGAGATGCCGAGAAACACGACGGCTACCACCAGACCGACGAAGTAAGGAGCCGACAATGCGTGCCGCCAGATGTGCCCGACCACCGCGATGCTCCAGGCCGTCACCGCCAGCAGCAGCAGTATGGCGAGTCCGCCCTGTCGGGACTCCGGCCCCGTGTCGAGAAACCAGCCGGAGATCGGCAGAGTGACCAGCGTGATGATGGCGCCGGTGCCGGCCAGCGCGGTCAGCGTCTGGACGAAGCGCGCGTTCTGCCGCTGGGTGTAGAGCAGGGTCCCGGTGAGCACTGCCAGCAGCGCGGTGTCCAGCGCACCCGACAGGAGGGCCTTCACCGCGCCCTCGTAGGCGGCGACGAAGAGCACGGCCATGAGCATGTGGGCGGCCAGGGCGATGGCCAGTAGAATGCCCGAGGTCGGCAGATCCTGGGGCCCCCGTCTGAGCAGACAAATCTGTATGAAGGGATGGGCGATGGCGCGCAACGATGAGAACCAGGTCGGCATTGAGACTGATTCTGGACCCCACGGGCGGCATACTCAATGTCGAAGGCCGTGATGCGCATCGGCGTCGATCTGGGCGGCACCAAGGTCGAGGCGGTGGCCCTCGACGCGGAAGGCGTGGTGATCATGCGCCGCCGCCGGGCGACGCCGGCCGAGAGCTACGAGGATACGCTGCGGGCGGTGGCCGATCTCGTCGGGGAGCTCGAGAGCGCGCTCGGCGAGCGCGCGTCGGTGGGTGTCGCGACGCCGGGCGCCCTCTCACCCCACTCAGGCCGCATCAAGAACGCCAACTCGACCCAGTTGAACGGCGAGCGCTTCAACGTGGATCTCGGCGAAGCCCTCGATCGTCAGGTGCGTATCGCCAACGACGCGAACTGCTTCGCTCTGTCGGAGTCCGTGGACGGCGCCGCCCGAGGCGCGCGGGTGGCCTTCGGCGTCATACTGGGCACCGGCGTCGGCGGCGGCCTGGTCATCGAGGGACAGCTGATCCAGGGGCACCAGGCAATCGCCGGGGAGTGGGGTCACAATCCGCTGCCCTGGCCCCGGGCGAGCGAGCTGCCCGGGCCGCGCTGCTACTGCGGACGTTATGGTTGTATCGAGACGTTCCTTTCGGGGCCGGGTCTCGCCCGGGATTACCAGGGAGGCGCGGAGGATACGCCCGGCCCGGAGGAGATCGTGCGCCGCGCAGCCGCCGGAGAGCAACGGGCGGATGCCTGTCTGACCCGCTTCGAGCACCGCCTGGCCCGGGGCCTCGCCCACGTCATCAACATCCTCGATCCGGATGTCATCGTGCTCGGCGGCGGCCTCTCGGGCATCCCGCGCATCTACGACAACGTGCCGCGGCTATGGGAGGAGTTCGTCTTCTCCGATCACGTGGACACGCCCCTGCGCCCGCCGGCGCACGGCGACTCGAGCGGCGTGCGCGGCGCCGCCTGGCTGTGGCCCAGGGGCTGGTAAAATCAGGGTCAGCACTGCTCCCAGGGTAGGCCGTGGAAGCGCCAGCCGCCCAGGGTTCCGCGGTGGTGGTTCTCGTCCAGGTCGCCCTCGAAGCCTTCGTCCACGTTGTAGACTCGGCTGAAGCCGGCCTCCAGGAGCGCCGTCCCGGCGTCAATCGAACGTTTGCCGCTGCGGCAGATGAGGATCACAGGCGCCCCGCTGATGTCGCCGTGGGCGGTGGCGCCGCCGAGCATCATCTTGCGCACGTCAGTGACGAAGTGGGGATTCACGGTCCACTCGGGCTCGTCGATCCAGGCCGCGTGCAGCGCACTGGCGGGGTGGCCGACGAAGAGAAACTCCATGGTGGAACGGATATCCACCAGCACCGACCGCGGATCGTCCTGAAGAAGCTGCCAGGCCGCTTTGGGCGTGAGTGTCTCGGGTGCCATGGCTACCTCCGGCGGTGCTGCCGGGAGTGGGCCTCCCGGGCCCGTCAATATAGCCCCGTGCCGGCGTCATGCAAGGGCGGCACCGCTGAATATCCGTCCGATTGCCGGGTCCGGTGGGGTCATCTAGAGTTATGGATTGGAGGTGCTGATGATTGCCACGTTGCCCACCCTGACCAGCTGCCAGAAGAACCTGACAGTGGCGACGTCCTTCTGGGGTTGCTGCCTCCTGTTGGTGGTGGCGGAGGTCGCCATCGGGTCCAATATCGTGATCGGCGGCCTGTTCTCCCTGTCGATCCCGCTGCTGGTGGCGGTGCTCACCTGGGTCAACAAGGGCATCGTCTTCGATCGCGTGCCGCGCACCGTCGGGTCGGTCCTGGTGCTGGGCCTGTCGGTGCTGGTGGTCTCCACGGCCATCATCCTCGTCGGTCTCCTCGCGGCCGCTAATCTGAAATCCCTCATGATCGGCGCCTGATACCGACCGGCGGGCATTGCTCATGAGCAATCCGGATCAAAGCGACGTCTACCGCGTCGTGCACGATCTCTTCTCCAGGATCCCCTTCAACCAGCTGCTCGGTCTCGAGATCGAGGAAATGCGCGACGACCAGGTGCGCCTCGGATTCGCCATGCGCGACGATCTGGTCGGAAACTACACCCGCAACATCCTCCATGGCGGCGTCATCTCGGCGACCCTGGACGTAACCTCGGGGCTCATGGCCTTCCTGGGAGTTGCCCGGCGTATTCGCAGCAGCAGCCTGGAGGAGAAGATGGAGCGTTTCTCCCGGCTCGGCACTATCGATATGCGGGTCGACTACCTGAGACCCGGCGCGGGGGAGCACTTCACCGCGACCGCTCGCGTGATTCGTTCCGGTAATCGCATCGCGGTCATCTATTCCGAGCTGCATAACGAGACCGGCGAGCTCCTCGCCTCGGCGACCTGCACCTATCTCGTTGGGTGAAACCCGC
>CBDTYP010000064.1:0-11771 GCA_965364645.1 uncultured Gammaproteobacteria bacterium
GCATCGCGTCGATGCCCGATGCTTACTTTTCGATGGAAGACGCGAGACGTTCCAGGATCTGCTCGAGCAACTTTCTCGAGGTCGCGAAGTTCAGGCGCGCGTGCCCGACACCCGCTGCCCCGAATGTCGCACCGTCGCTCATGGCGACCTTCGCGTGCTCGAGAAAATACTCGAAAGGGCCGCCCGGAAGATCCAACTCCCGGAAGTCCATCCACGCGAAGAACGTGCCTTCCGGCGCCACGTAGCCTACTGCCGGCATGCGCTCGGCGAGGAACTCGGAGACGAAGTCGCGATTGGCCTGGAGGTATGACACGACGCCGGCGAGCCAGTCATCGCACTCGTCCCATGCGATGCGCGTCAACGCGATGCCGAGGCAGTTGTGACCGCCCAGCAGGCGGTTGGGGATCGCGGTGTAGCGCCGCTGGAGCTCCTCGCTGCCGAACGCGGTCAGGGAGATACGGATGCCGCCCAGGCTGTAGGACTTGGTCGCCGAGTGAAAGGTCACCGTGCGTGCGGCGATCTCCGGGCCGAGGCTCGAGAACGGGATGTAGCGATTTTCGTCGTAAATCACATCCGCGAAGATCTCGTCGGCTATGACGATGAGATCGTGACGGAGCGCGAGCTCGGCGAGCGCTTCGAGCTCCTCACGGTGAAATACCCGCCCGGTGGGGTTGTGGGGGTTGCAGACCATGAGGACCCGGGTGGTATCGTCGATGGATGCCTCGACTGCATCCATGTCGATGACGTAGCGCGACCCATCGCGCACGAGCGGATTCTGGATGCCACGGCGATTGTTGTCGGCCGCCGCGCCGAGGAACGGAGGATAGATCGGCGTCGGGATGATGGCTCCCTCGCCGGGTTTGCAGTACATGTCGAGCCCCAGATAGAGCCCCTGGACCACATCGATCATCAGCTCGACCCGGGCGGGGTCCACGGGCATTCCGTAACGCGCCATGGCGCGCTCGGCGAATCGCTCCTTCAACGATGCCGCGGCGTCGGAGTCCGGGTATCCCAGATCCCCCGTGGCGCCCATGCGGGTCACATAGTCGCGAATGGGCTCGGCCTGCAGGAAGTCCATGTCCGCCACCCAGGCGGGAATGACATCTTCGCCGTAGCGTTGCCACTTGTTGCCGGCCAACCCACGCAGACGCTCCATGTCCAGAGTGTCGAAGTCCGTCGTCATGAATTCCTCCCCGATCTGCGGGCCCGTACTGAGCGGCCCCGGCGAAAGTGCGCAATTGTACGCAATATCGCCCCTTGTTGAATTTTCGACAGCCTGTTATCCCGCCGACACCGCGGGGCGACGGACCTCACACTTTAGGTGGGGTGGGAGCCCTTACCCTCTCCCGGGGGGAGGTGAAATGGCGACCCCATCTGCGGGACTTCACGATTTTTCTCCCGGATCCACGATTTCCTGTGATGGGCCTCACGTTCCCGGGCAAGTTGGCACGGCATCCGCATAGGTATAGGGCAGATTTAGAACCTTTATCGCAAACATTCAGCAAACTTTCAGAGGGGAACTGAAACATGAACACAGTGATACGTTGGACCGAAGACCAGCTGCTCGAGGAGATCTCGGGACTCGACGCCATGCTGAGCGACGCGCCGAACGGCCCCGAAACGGGCACCAAGGTCGCCAAGTCGTACCTGCGCCAGCTCCTCAAGGACCGTCGGGACACCCTGCGTCTGCTGCAGTTTCGCAAGTCCCAGGGGATGACTTCCCTGCAGGCCCAGGCGGGCTACTAAGAACCCGTACAGGCGGGGCACAGGACCCTACCCCCATCCGAGCCGGCGCCAGCCGGCCGCGAGGGGTGGCGGTCTGGGCCCCGGCGGGTGACCCACCACCCCGTCTACCCTACCCGGCTCCCCTCAGGAGCAGCACTTCCCTCCCTCACGCACCTCTTCGAGCTCCTTGCTGTCCGCGCCGAACTGGCTGGTTTCGCCGTGTGTATGGAAGGTCTCCCAGCGCACATTGTTCGGGTCCAGGGTCCAGGTCTTGTCCGACTGGTGGTAGCAGCAGACGGTCCCCGGCTCCTCGAGGACATCCCTGCCCGCCTGTTGCAGGCGTTCCGTCACCTCTTCGAGCTCCTCGCCGCTCTCCACCTGGATGCCGAAATGCACGTCCTGATCGAAACGGCAGCGGGACGAGATGGAGAAATTCACCCGGGGGTCGTCCAGCAGCCATTTGGCGTAGTCGGATTTCTCCAGGGTGGGCGCGGCACCGAACAAATCGGTGTAAAAGCGCACGGACTTGGCCAGATCCTTGACGTCGAGACCGATGTGGATGCGTTTCATAAGTGGTGCTCCGGTAGCGTTATTTCGATGATTCTAAAAGTATAGAATGACTCACCTGAGGTCAATGCCGTGGGCCACAAAAGGACACGCCGCCCGGGGGGGCGGCGTGTGACTAACGTCCGAGGGGAAGCGAATCGGACGAAAGGTAACGATGCTCCCGTCCCGGACCGTGAAGGCCGAACCATCGGGGCGGAACACCAGGCCGTACCCTGAAAGGGAGTGGACCCACCCATGACAGTGCAACCTCCATGCCATCTGGGAGAATGCCCTGAATTCAAAGACTTAGTACTACCGGGAAGGCCCTTCCCAGCCCCTTGTAAAGTTTCTCGACGGGCGCGGCGGAAGCAGTCGTCAGATCCCATGGCCGCAAACGAGAATTCACATTAAGTTACTCAAGAAAACTCGAGCTTTTCAGTCTGTTATGTAAACTATCCAGAAAACGTCACGAGTGTAAGAATCTCCGACGCCGATCCTCTACCGGAGCACGCCATGTCGACGCCGTTTCCCAATCTGTTCGAGCCCCTGACCCTGCGCCACAAGACGCTGAAGCACCGGCTCAACTTCGGCGCCCATACCGCGAACATGGCCGAGGACGGGTTGCCCGGGGAGCGCCACCTCGGCTACTACACCGAGCGGGCCCGCGGCGGTGCCGCGATGATCGTCTGCGAGCCCATCCCGGCCCACGCCACCGGGGTGCTCACCCGGGGCAACTTCCGCCATGACGACGACGCCGTAATTCCGCACTTCCGTCGTATCACCGACGCGTGCCACGCGTACGGCACGGTGATGATTCATCAGATCTACCACGTCGGGCAGCACGGGGACTTCGACAATTCCTACGAGCCCGCCTGGTCGCCCTCGGGCCTCCCCTCCTATCACGACTCCGACGGCAGCCACGCCATGAACGAAGCGGAGATCGAGGAGGTCATCGAGGGCTTCGTCCGGGCGGCCTGGCGCGCCAGGGAATCCGGCTTCGACGGCATCGAGCTCTTCGCCGCCTATCACGCGCTCATCGATCAGTTCTGGACGCCCTGGTCGAACCGCCGCGACGACCGCTGGGGCGGCAGCCTGGAGAACCGTGTGCGCTTCTCGCGGGAGATCGTCGAGCGCATCCGCGCCTGCACGGGCGATGACTTCATCATCGGGATGGCCGTCAGCTGTGAACCGGATGTCGACGTGGCGCTGTCCCTGGAGAATCTCCAGGAGATAGTCGCCTGGCACGACACAAGGGGCCTCATCGACTACGTGACATGCGGAACCGGCAGCTACTTCGACTTCTACAAGCTGATGCCGACCTTCCTCTACGAAGAGAAGCTCGGCGCACCCTTCGCAGAAGGGCTGAAGAGCGTGGTCACCCACGCCCGTGTGCAGACCGAGAGCCACGTGCGCACACCGGAGAACGCCGACTATGTGATTGCGTCGGGCCAGGCGGACATGGTGAGTATCGTGCGCGGACAGATCGCCGACCCCCACATGGCCACCAAGGCCATGGAGGGTCGGCCGGCGGACATCCGGCCGTGTATCTCCTGCAATCAGATGTGCTGGGGCAGGCGCTCCCGGGACTACTGGATCTCGTGCCTGGTTAATCCGTCTGCGGGGCGCGAGTTCGAGTGGGGCGGTGACCGATTCACACCAACACCGGCGCCGCGGCGCGTGCTGGTGGTCGGCGGTGGTCCCGCGGGATTGGAAGTGGCGCGCGCCGCGGCGGCGCGAGGTCATCGCGTGACCCTGGCGGAGGCATCCCATCAGATCGGCGGACAGTTTCGACTGGCGGGCATGCAGCCACGACGGGGACAGATTCTGGACCTGCTGAGTTGGTACGAGAACCAGCTCGCGCAGTATCAGGTCGACGTGCGCTTGAATACGCCGATGGAGGCGGACGACGTGGAGTCTTTCGCTGCGGATGTCGTCGTCCTCGCCACCGGATCGTTACCGCAAGAAGGCGGGTTCCAACGTTTCGCGCCGACGCCGGGTCCGATCGACGGCGCCGACAAGGGCAACGTGTGGTCCGTGGAGGACGTCTTATCCCGTGCCTGCCGACCGGGCAAGCGCCTGCTCGTGCTGGACGATGGCGGCAACTGGCGCGGCTGCGGCACCGCATGGCATCTCGCGGAGCAGGGCCACGAGGTCACCCTCATGACCCCCGACGCCATGGTCGCGAAAGAGCTCGCACGCAGCGCCGCCGACTATCCGCTGCGCAGGAATCTCGGGCGGCTCGGCGTTGCGTTCATCACCGAGTCGTACCTGAAGACCTGGCACGGCGACGGCGCCACCATCGCGAGCCTTCTGGACGGCGGCGAGCGTCGCGAGACCTTCGACGGCTTGATCCTCGCGACGCCGAACGTCGCGGAGACGGCTCTCGTCGACGCCCTCGCGGAAAGCGAATTGAAGTCCTACGCCGTCGGGGACTGCGTGGCGCCCCGCTGGGCGGTCCATGCCATTTACGAGGGGCGGAAGCTGGGCCTCTCGCTCTGAAATAACAGGGGTAGGGCGCTCCGTGTCCGGCCGGACCAGCTGTGGTATACTGGTAAATTCATCGGCCATCAGCTCGTTAAGGAATCGGTGTCTTACTGGAGGGGCCGTGGCGTTTCGAGAGTCCGGTGCCACGGAAATACGATACTCAGGAGACACCGAAATGCAACAAAACAAGCTCTACGTGGGCAATCTCCCCTTCACTGCCACCCAATCCGACGTCGAAGCCGCTTTCTCCGCATATGGAGAGCTCGACGAGGTCCGACTCATCACGGATCGGGACACGGGTCGCTCGCGTGGCTTTGCGTTCGTTACCTTTTCCACTCAGCAGAATGCCGAGTCGGCACTGGAGATGAACGGAAAGAACCTCGACGGTCGTAATCTGACTGTCAACATCGCGAAGGAGAAGACTGATGGTGGCCGCCGCGGTCGGCGATAGTCATTGAACGGTTCTGTTGAACCCCTCAATACTGAATCGACCTGAACGTTATTACACGAGTTAAAAGTAAATATGTATTTGACCCGTCACAAGACGACTTCATCGGATAAAACCGAAATCACTTTCCCCATGCTCGAGTGCTGGAACCCGATGACCAAGGTGGCGAGCATCGCCGCTCAGGTCGATCAGCGCAGGGTCCTCTGCAAGATTTCCATGGAAACCCTGCAGAAGAAATTCCGTGCCTCCGCAGACGAGCCCATGCGCGCCGTCGCGGAGAATCGCTCGGTGCTTCAGGCCAAAGCGCGGATGTTGATCGAAAAGGAGGCCTTCGAGGAAGACGGCTCCGTCGTCATGCGCTCAAAGGACTTCTGACCGGATCACGTCCCGGTAGAGACTTCGAAACCAGGCGGCTGTGTCTCGGGACACAGCCGCCTCACTAATGCTTCTCGATGCCGCTTCAGTCGGCGACCTTCAAGTTTTCCGCGGATGCTCTGCCGTCGCGGCCAGCCGCCAGCTCATACTCGAGCTTCTGACCTTCCGTAACCGATGAGATCCCGGCGCGCTCCAGGGCGGAGATGTGAACGAAGACGTCTTTACCACCGTCCTCGGGCTGGATGAATCCGTAGCCCTTGGCGGGGTTGAACCACTTTACGGTTCCAGTAGCCATAGTGTTTACCTTTAGAGTGTAGTTAGCACCCGTCGGCGCGTGAGCACCGGTGCGGGGTCGCGGAAATACGGCAAGGCAGGACGAACCTGCACTGTTCCATGCGGTATTGATTCATGTGGAGGGGTAACTGCTAAGGACATGCCGTGGATGCACCGCGCCTGGTGTAACCCGAGGCGCGTGGCGGGCGCGCTAAACGCCCATGCCTGGAGAATAATAGCTTAAATCAGCGCCCGCGAGGTGCCAGCGAGCGGTTCGGACCGCACTTGCCTGGACTCGTTCTAAGCTCTCCCGGCCAGCGCCTCCAGCTCCGTCCAACGCGCGTAGCACGCCTCGAGCTCCGCCTCGGTCCGGGCAAGCGCGTCCCGAACGGCGGCGATCTCGCTGCCATCCTGCCGGTAGAGAGCCGGATCGCCGAGCCTCGTGTGCAGCTGCCCAACCTCCTCTTCGAGGGTTTCGATCCGCGCCGGCAACGCTTCGAGCTCGCGCTTCTGGTTGAAGCCGAGACGTGGACGATCGGCGGAGGACTTCTCCCGCCCGGCACTGTTCTTCACGGAAGCGCGCTTGTCACCGTTGATCGCCTCGCGCTGGCGCAGCCAGTCACTGTATCCGCCGACATATTCGCCGACACGCCCGCTCCCCTCCAGCACCAGCGTGGATGTCACCACGTTGTCGAGAAAAGCTCGGTCGTGGCTGACCAGCAGGACGCTCCCCGCATACTCCAGGAGACGCTCCTCCAGTAGCTCCAGGGTCTCCACGTCGAGGTCGTTGGTCGGCTCGTCCATGACGAGGACGTTGGAAGGCTTCGCGAACAGACGCGCGAGCAACAGCCGCGCCCGCTCGCCGCCGGAGAGCGCGCTCACCGGCGAGCGGGCACGGTCCGGCGTAAACAGGAAGTCCTGCAGGTAGCTGATGACGTGTCTCGCATCGCCGTTCGAACCCACGTGCTCAGCCCCGTCGGCGACGCTGTCGACCACGGTGTCAGCCGGATCGAGGCGCGCTCGGTGCTGATCGAAGTACGCGATTTCGACCCGGGCGCCGGTGATGACTTCGCCGGAAGTCGGCTGGAGCTCTCCCACGAGCAGGCGCAGTAGCGTCGTCTTTCCCGAGCCGTTGGGGCCGATAACCCCGACCCGATCGCCGCGAGCAACGAACGTGCTCATGTCCTGGATGAGCGCTTCGTCCCCGAACCCGAACGACACGCCCCGCGTCTCGAACACGCGCTTGCCCGAGGCCTCCGCCGCCCGGGCAGTGAACTTCGCGCGCCCGACGTCCCGGCGCCGGCCGGCGCGGATCTCGCGCATCTCCTGGAGGCGCCGCACGCGGCCCTCGTTGCGGGTCCGCCGCGCCTTGATGCCCTGGCGTATCCACACCTCCTCGGCGGCGAGCTTCTTCTCGAAGCGCTCGCGCTCCTTCGCCGCCGCCGCCAGACGCTCCTCGCGGCGGCGCAAATAGTTCGTATAGTCTCCCGGCCAGGAAGTCACCCTCCCCTGCTCCAGCTCAACGATGCGCGTCGCGACCCGCTCGAGGAGTCTCCGATCATGGGTCGTGAAGAGCAGACCGCCCCTCCAGGCGCTCAATAACCCTTCGAGCCACTGGATGGCTTCCACGTCCAGGTGGTTGGTGGGCTCATCCAGCAACAGCAGATCCGGCTCCGCGACCAGGGCACGGGCCAGCAGCACCCGTCGCTGCAAGCCGCCCGAGAGCCCCTCGAAGGGCGCCTCCGCATCCAGCGCGAGGCGTGTGAGCGTGCGCTCGATTCGCTGCTCCTGTTCCCAGGCCTCCGCGTCGTCGAGCCCCGCCGCCACCGCGCTCCGCGTGGTCCCCCGGATACCGTCCGGTACGCTCTGGGGCAGATCGGCGATCCGGATCCCCGGGGCACGGACTATCTCCCCGCCATCCGGCGCGATCTCGCCGGTCAAGACCTTGAGAAGCGACGTCTTGCCGGCGCCGTTACGTCCCAGCAGGCAGACTCGCTCGCCCTTCGCCACCGCGAGGGATACCCCCTCCAGCAGGGGATCGCCGCCGAAGCCGAGCTCGATGTCGCGAAGGGTGATCAGATCCAAGGGGATGTCCCAGACGGGAAGGCTGCGTTAGAAGGCCCGACATGAGATGGGACGGCGCATCCCGTGTCAATAGTGGTGCGGATGGAAATGGGAGTTGGGCCCGTGCATCATGCCCATCCGTGCCAGCGAGAAGGGAACACTGGTACCGGCAAACCCTATTGGCACGTGTTTTTCATGATTTTCATCGGCTTTATGGTGCCGCATGGCCGTTTCCGGCCCCGGTAGCACACCCGAATTGCTACCCTTCGACTCAAAGAACCGACCAATTATCAATATGTTGTGGTTTTTCTCCTGCGCCGACTACAATATGTGGTGATCCGGCCAGTCAGCCGGATAGATTGTTTTCGGTCAGAGGAGACCCACACCATGGCGTTAAGTACCAGTACCGGCAACGGTGGAACCCACGGCGCAATCGGCGCGAAGCAGACCAAGGCCCAGGTTCTCGAAAGCCTGGCGGAGGAGACGGGGCTGCCCCGCTCTCAGATCCGAAACGTGCTCTCCGCCCTGAGCGATCTCGCCCGGCGGCACATGATGGAGAGCGGCTCGGGTGAGTTCGTGGTGCCCGATGTGGGCGTGAAGATTCGCCGTGTGCAGCGCAAGGCACGCATGGCCCGCAATCCGATTACCGGCGAGCCAATCTCCGTGCCGGCGAAGACGGCGGTCAAGGCGACTGTCCTCAAATCCCTCAAAGACGCGGTCAACTGATCCGCGCCGTGACGCCGCGGGCACGCCTGCCCGCGGCGTCGCGGAACCCCTACGGGGGCCACACCCCCACCCGCCTCGCTTTCCAGTATCCTTTGGGGGCAGATCCAATCGGGATCTGACCCCGATCAAGGATGCCCATGAAAGCGACCATCATCAGCTGCGCCGTCACCGGCTCGTTCCCGACCCGGGAACACAACGAGGCGCTCCCCTGCTCCCCCGCGGAGATCGCCGATGCGTGCACCGGCGCCGCGAAGGCCGGCGCCGCCATCTGCCACATCCATGTCCGTGACCCGGAAACCGGCGCGCCCAGCATGGCCATCGAGCACTACCGTGAGGTCGTCCGACTGATCCGGGCGAGCGATACGGATCTGCTGATAAACCTGACCACGGGCCCCGGCGGGCGCTATCTGCCGAGCGATGACGAGCCGGCGAAGGCGGCGCCGGGCACCAAGCTCACCACGGCGGAAATTCGTACCGAGCACGTAGTGGAGCTCAAGCCGGACATCTGCAGCCTCGACCTCAACACCATGTGGTTCGGCGGCGGTGCCGTCATCAACTCACCCCGCAGCGTGAGAATCATGGCCGAGCGCATCTACGCGGCCGGCGTGAAGCCCGAGCTCGAGGTCTTCGACACCGGCGATATTCACCTCGCCCATGCGCTCGTCAAGGACGGCACGCTGCGCACGCCGGCGCTGTTCCAGATAGTCACCGGGGTCAGCTACGGGATGGCCGCCACGCCGGAGAGCCTCGCCTACGCGAAGTCCCTCCTGCCCGCGGACTGCGAGTGGGCGGCCTTCGGTGCGAGCCGCATGGCCTTCCCCATGGTGGCGCAGGCCTATCTCATGGGCGGGCACTGTCGCATCGGCATGGAGGATACGGTCTACCTTGCCAAGGGCGTCAAGGCGCCCGACAACGCGGCGCTCGTTGCCAAGGCCGCCCGTATCATCGAAGATCTCGGCGGCAGCATCGCGACCGTCGACGAGACCCGCGCGCTGCTTGGAATCGCCCGATAACGACGCGCTTCGTCTATGTCCGTCACCCTACGTCAGCTTCCCCTGGCCATGGCCATGGCCATGGCTATGGCCTCCGCCTTCACCATCGCACTTCTCCAGACTTCCGCCGCGCGTGCGTCCGACAACCCGTGCTTCCGGCCGGTCGCCGAGTTCATTCCCCTCCTGGAGAAGATGGAGCAGTCCTGGGATGCGGTCGCGGACTACACGACACTGCTCGTAAAGAGCGAGCGATTCGTCGACGGCACCATTACCGACGAGGTCGACCTCATCAAGTTTCGCAAACCCAACCAGATCTATCTGCACGTGCTGGAGGGAGCGAACGAGGGCGCCGAGCTCCTGTTTCCCAAGCCGGGCACCGACAGCGTCATCCTGGGGCGCCCGGGAGGCGTCACCGGCGCGGTGGCGGGATTCCTGGTCAAGGTCCCCGCCATCGGCGGCCTGGTCCCCTACGAGTTCGAACTCGACGACGGGCGCCTGATGGCGGGCCAGCATCACCCGCTGACGAATTCGACCCTCGGCGCGATGATACGGCTCGTGTCGGTAAACGTGCGCGCGGGCGCGCGCTACGGGGAAGGCTCCGCGTGCCTGCATTCCGTCGAGCTGATCGACGGCAAGCGCGCGCGCCGGCTCGAGCTGCTGGCGCCGGCGGATGTCGGCATCTGGCACACCATCGCCGAGGGCGAGACGCTGTGGACCATCGGCGCAGACTACGGCCAGGACCGCTACGTCATTCTCTACAACAACCCATCCATCGACGAGAGCAAACCCCTCCCCGTCGGCGAGAAGATCTTCGTGCCACGCTACTATGCCCCGCGAGCGGTGATATGGGTCGGCGAGGCGTCCAACCTGCCGCTGAAGCTGCAGATGTTCGATCGCGAGCGCCGGCTCTACGAGTCCTACGCCAACACCGACCTCCGCGTGGATGTGGGTCTCCCCGACGAAGACTTCGATCCCGTGCGCCACGGCTTCCCCGCCGTCACGACCGCCGGCGAGAAAGAATCCAGCAGCGAGGGCGGTACCCGGTAGCCAGTCGGCTTACAGCGTCTGCCGCACCCGCTCGGCGTCCTTGAACAGAATCTCGCGGACGGCGTTGGAGGCCTTCTCGTGAAACGCGACCGCCTCCGGGTCCATGTCGTGGCGCGGCACCGGCGTCGCCTCGAAGTGGTGGAAGCGATCCTCCCCGCGCACCAGCGCCGCGCTGTCCCACTCGCCGACGAGCTGCTTCGAGCGGGTCGGTATGTAGTGAAGTGAGACGCCAATGCGCCGATCGGCGGAGCGGTTCGGGCCCGAGGCGTGGGCCAGGCGCACGTTGTGGAGCGACACCTGCCCGGGTGTGAGGGCCATGGTGACCGCCGCATCCTCGTCCACGTCCATGGCGATCTCCTGCCCGCGGGTAAGCATGTTGTCGCCGTCGTAGACGTCGTCATGGGCCAGCATTTCTCCACGATGACTGCCGGGCAACACCCGCATGCAGCCACTCTCCACCGTGGCGGGCGACAACGCCACCCACACGGTAACGAGATCGTCGCAGTCGAGGCCCCAGTACTTCAGATCCTGGTGCCAGGAGACGAAGCTCGCGCTGCGGGCCTCCTTTATCCAGAAGAGCGTGTTCCAGCAGAGGATGTCGGGACCGATGAGGTCTTCCACCGCGTCGAGGATGCGGTCGTCGCGCACGAGGTCGTCGAGCCACTTGAAGAGCAGGTGGGACTTGCTGCGCTGGGCGCCCTCGATGGGGTGCCCCTGACCCTGCTCGAACGTCTCGAGCTTCGATCTCAGGCTGGACACCTCCTCTCCGGACAGCACCGGCACGGGGAAGTAGTACCCCTGGTCGCGATAGTGGGTCACCGCCGCATCGGTCAGAACCTTGCCCATCGACGCCTCCTCGAAGTCCCCGCAACACCTGCCGGCGAGCATACCAGCCCCATTCCAGAGGACAAATCCCGCCGGGAAGGCCGGTTGGGACCCAGGTCACGGGATTGTCATGAAATTCCGTGCACAGGTCCTTGCCATTTGTGCGCCGCACAATATAATGCGCCGCTCTGCCATTGCCGGAATCGGACCAATGATAGACAAGGACCAGCCCGTGCGGGTTTTCAAGAACTTCAAGCACGGCTGTT
>CBDTYP010000065.1:0-11758 GCA_965364645.1 uncultured Gammaproteobacteria bacterium
CCTGCCAGAAACTGAGATAGGTGTTGAGAATGAACGTGAACAGCGTGGCGACGACACACCACGCGAGGAAGCGGAATGTCAGCGTGGCTGGCGTGGGCGAGTAGACTCCGCCCCCGTCGAACTCACCGATACTGGCCATGGGGAAACAGCCCCGCAATGCACGGGGTGAGGCGGACGCCCCACCCCGTGCGTGACGTCAAGCGGCTCTGATCAGATGCCCAGAACGGCGTTTCTCTTCAGAGAGTAACCCACGTCGGAGAGCTTCAACCAGCCGGCCACATTCTGGCGCGCCGCCTCGAAGCTGACGTAGATACGATCGGCGAGCTCGCTGTGGTCCCGCGTCTCGTCGAAGACCTGTTGCGCGGCCTCGCCGAAGCTGTCGTAGATCTCGTCGCTGAACTCGCGCAGCTGCACACCGTGCTCCTTGATGAGCCGGTTGAGGTACTCCGCGTTCTTCGCGTTGAGCTCCGACATCATGATCTCGCATTCCATGACGCAGGCGGCTTCCACGATGCCCTGCAGGTCCTTCGGCAGGTCTGCCCACCAGGGCTGGTTCATGCCCATGGCGACGAACCCGCCCGGCTCGTGCATGCCCGGATAGTAGTAGTACTTGGCCGCCTCGTAGAACTTGAGGAAGTAGTCGTTGTAGGGCCCGACCCACTCGGTGGCATCGATTGCGCCGGAAACCAGATTCTCGTAGATCTGGCCGCCGGGCAGCGATACGGGAGAGGCGCCGACCTTGGCCATGACGTCGCCGCCGAGGCCGGGGATACGCATCTTCAATCCCTTGAGGTCGTCGACAGTGTCGATCTCCTTCCGGAACCAGCCGCCCATCTGCACGCCCGTGTTGCCACAGGGGAAGCACTTGAGGCCGAAGTTGCCCGAAAGCTCGTCCCAGAGCTGCTGACCGCCCAGGTGAAAGATCCACGCGCTCATCTCGGCGTAGGTCAGGCCGAAGGGCACGGAGGTGAAGAACCCGAAGCCCGGGTGCTTGCCCTTCCAGTAGTACTCGGCGGAGATATAGGCCTGGGCGTTGCCCGAGGCGACGGCATCGAAGACGTCGAAGGCGCCGACGCGCTCGCCGGCGGCGAAGTACTGTGTGTTCAAGCGGCCGCCGCTCATGTCGGTGATACGTTGCGCCAGGCGCTGGGCGCTGATCCCGAGTCCGGGGAAGTCACGGCCCCAGCTCGCTACGATGACCATCTCCCTGCGCTCCTGCGCGATTGCGGGCGCTCCGATGGTCGTTGCCGCGGCTACGCCTCCCGCACCTGCGGCACCTTTGGCTAAGAATTTACGTCGCTTCATGGTTTCCTCGCTCCTCTTTAGTTTCGTTATGTTGCGAAGGACACGGCCGCCGGACGGTTCAACCTGGCGGCTGGATGAGGTCGCTCTCGCCGGAGGGCTCGCGGGGACGGTTCTCAGCAATCCGGGCCTCTCGGCGCGGTGCCGGGGTCCCTCTCGGGCCCATTGCGCTCCTGCAGTCTATATGGCGCCGGGAAAATCTTCCAATTACGGCGAGGCGGCGGGTAGACCGGGATTCTGCGTTAATATGGACGGCCTCGGACCACCGAATCGGGGGCTTGATCGTGCTGAAGACAACCGTGGCGGGCAGTCTGCCGAAGCCGGCCTGGCTGGCGGAGCCCGAGAAGCTGTGGCCTTCCTGGCGCCTCGAGGGCGGGGACCTGGAGCGGGGCAAGCGGGATGCTGTCCTCGTCTGGCTCAAGGAGCAGGAGGATGCCGGCGTCGACGTGGTCTCCAACGGCGAGCAGTTCCGCACCCATTTCGTGCACGGGTTCCTCGAGCACGTCGACGGCATCGACTGGGAGCTCATGACGAAGATGGGCATCCGGGACGATCGCTACGTCGTCGACGTGCCGACGGTGACGGCCCCCGTCCGGCGCAAGGGCTCGGTCCACGGGGACGAGGTCCGTTTTACCCGCCGGCACACCGATCACGGGCTCAAGTTCACCCTGCCCGGTCCGATGACCATCTGCGACACGATTGCCGACTCCCACTACGGGCGCCGCGCCGACATGGCCATGGCCTTTGCGGAGCTTCTGAACCAGGAAGCCCTGGAGCTCGAGGCGCTGGGCGTCGACGTCATCCAGTTCGACGAGCCCGCCTTCAATGTCTTCATGGATGACGTGAGCGAATGGGGCATCGACGCCCTGCACCGTGCCGCGCAGGGCCTGCGCTGCAAGACCGCCGTGCACATCTGCTACGGCTACGGTATCGAAGCCAACATCGAGTGGAAGAAGACCCTCGGTTCCGAGTGGCGTCAATATGAGCAAACGTTCCCCCTCCTGAACGAGAGCCGCATCGACCAGGTGTCGCTCGAGTGCGCGGATTCCAAGGTACCGCTCTCGCTGCTCGGCCTGCTCCGCGACAAGGAGATCATGGTGGGCGCCATCGATGTCGCCTCGATGGAGGTGGAGACTCCGGAGAAGGTGTCCGCCACCATCGACGCGGCGCTGGCGTTCGTCGATTCCGAGCGCCTGTTGCCCTGTACCAACTGCGGCATGGCGCCGCTACCGCGCCAGGTTGCGACGGGAAAGCTCCGCGCCCTGGCCGACGGCGCGGCAATCGTGCGCAAACGGCTCGGCGGCGCGGGAAGCTGACGACGGGAGGTGGTCATCGAATGCTGGCCGTGATATTCGAAGTAACAATGAATCCGGGCCGAGGCGATGATTACTTCGACCTCGCCGGCAGCCTGAGACCGGAGCTCGAAACGATCGACGGTTTCATTTCCGTGGAACGCTTCCAGAGCGTCAACGACGATGGAAAGTATGTGTCTCTCTCGTTCTGGCGTGACGAGGCGGCCGTCAAGACATGGCGGGAACACCCCAGGCACCGACTCGCGCAACAGAAGGGCAAGGAAGAGATCATCGCGGACTTCCGCATTCGCGTTGCCGAGGTCGTCCGCGACTATACGCTCGCCGATCGGAGGGCCTGAGTCATGCTGCAGACCCTGCGATCGACCCGCGGCATGGTGACCTCGTCCCACCACCTCGCCGCCGAGGCGGGCCTGCGGGTCCTGCGCGAGGGCGGTAACGCCATCGAGGCCATGGTGGCGGCGGCGGCCACGGTCTCCGTGGTCTATCCCCACATGAACGGTCTCGGCGGCGACGGCTTCTGGTTGATCTCCGAGCCGCGGCACAGAACGCCGCGGGCCATCAACGCCGTCGGCGCCGCCGGCGCGGGGGTCGGCATCGACTTCTATCGCCAACAGGGACTTGCGGAGATCCCGAGCCGGGGTCCCCTGGCCGCCAATACCGTCGCCGGCACCATCTCCGGCTGGCAGGCGGCGCTGGAGATGAGCGCCACCCGGGGCGGGACGATGCCGCTGGAACGGATACTCGAAGACGCGATCCACTACGCGGAAGCGGGCTTCCCGGCGTCCGACAGTCAGTATGCGAACACGGCGGCCAAACGCGCCGAGCTCGAGGACGTGCCGGGCTGGGCCGACACCTTCCTTCCCGGCGGCGCGCCGCCCGCTCCCGGCACGCTGTTCAGGCAGCCGGCCCTCGCGGCGACGTTGCGCCGCCTGGGCGAAGCCGGTCTCGACGACTTCTACCGCGGCGAGCTCGCTCGAAGCATCGGTGCCGATCTCGAAAGGGCCGGCAGTCCCGTCGGCGCGGACGACTACGCGGGGCAGCAGGCCGTCGTGAACGAGCCGCTCCGGGTACGCCTGCGATGCGGCGACGTGTACAACGCGACGCCGCCCTCCCAGGGCCTCGCATCCCTCATCATTCTGGGTATCTTCGATCGCCTGGGCTGCGAAGAGGCCGATGGCTTCGAGCATCTGCACGGCATCGTCGAGGCCACCAAGCGGGCCATCCTTCTTCGTAACGCCCACGTCACGGACCCCGCCTACATGGATGTCGATCCGCGCTCGCTGCTGGAAGACGAAATCCTCGATTCCCTGGCCGGGGAGGTCGACCGATCCCGCGCCATGCCCTGGCCCGTGGATCCGGCGCCCGGTGACCCGGGCGCGCAGAACGCGCTGCTACCCGGGCGCCTGCCCTTCCACACCAACAATCCGGCGATGGCGTTGCTCGGCGACGGACGGGTGATGGTCTACGGATCCATGGGCGGCGAGGGACAACCCCAGACCCAGGCCGCGCTCTTCTCCCGCTACGCGATGCTGGGGAGCAATCTACAGCAAGCCATCACCGCGCCCCGCTGGGTCCTGAGCCGCACCTGGGGCGATACGCGCACTGATCTGCGCCTGGAGAGCCGCTTCCCGCCGACGCTCATCGACGCGCTGCGCGACGCGGGGCACGACGTCAACGCCGTCGGCCCCTTCGAGGAAGTGATGGGTCACGCCGGCGCCATCGTGCTCCATCCGTCGGGAACGATGGAGGGCGCCACCGATCCGAGGAGCTGCGGCGCCGTGGCGGCATTCTGAGCTGCCCCGTCGTCACGTGAGCACGAAGGAACACTCCATGGAAGGAAAGTCTGCTTTCGCCGCATGGTTCAACGCACAGCGGATCGCCCTCGGCCCGATCATGTTCCAGGCGGCGCGCCTTCTGCGCGATTCGGGAATACTCGAGGCCGTGCATGCCTCCGACGGAGGATTGACTCTCGATGCGATCGCCGACGGAGTCGATACCTCCCGCTACGGCGTGCTCGTCTTGCTGGAGGCGGGTCTCGCGGCGGATCTCGTGGGCCGGGACGGCGACCGCTACGTAATCACGCCGACGGGTTTCCTCATCCTCAAGGACGAATTGACACGAATTAATATGGACGTCGTTCAAGAGTGCTGTTACCAGCCCGCCTACTTTCTTGAAGAATCCATCCGGGACGACCGGCCGGCAGGCCTGCACGAAGTATTTGGTGACTCGGAGACCATCTACCCGCTCCTGCCGGACTTTCCCGACGCGGCCAGGGAGAGCTGGCTCGCATGGGATCATTATTATTCCGACTCGGCGTTCGCCAAAGCGCTGCCGATCGTATTCGAGCGAGCCCCGCGGACACTTCTAGATGTCGGCGGGAACACGGGCAAGTGGGCGCTTCAGTGTGTGAGTTACAGTGAAGACGTCGAGGTCACCATACTCGACGTGCCCGGCGTCGCCGAGCTTGCGGGGGAAAACATCCGCGAGTACGGCCATCAGGACCGCATCCGTACGATCGGGACCGATGTGCGCGACCGGACGGTGTCCTTTCCGGAGGGCTTCGACGCCATCTGGATGAGTCAGTTCCTGGTCTGCTTCAGCGAAGACGACGTCCTCGGTCTTCTGGAGCGCGCCGCGGCGGCTCTGGCCCCGGACGCGAAGCTGTACATCCTCGACAACTTCTGGGACCGGCAGGCGAACGACATCGCGAGGTTCTGCCTGCAAGCGTTCTCTCTCTACTTCACCTTTCTCGCCAACGGCCACAGCCGCATGTACAAGGCGTCCGACATCATCGAGATGGTGGAGGCCGCGGGCATGAAGGTGGACAACATCGCCGATAATCTCGGCGTCAGTTCGTCGCTGATGACCTGCGCCCGGAGGTGAGTGACGGGGGCGCCAACGGGAACAGCCCCGCCAGCACTAAGATCCGATCAATCGCGCTGATGGTGATCGCCTCCGGGCTGCTCACGGTAAACGACGCGATGGTCAAGTGGCTCACCCAGAGCTACTCCGTGGGTCAGGTCATGACGATCCGCGGCGCTTTCGTTATCGCCGTCGTCGTCATCTGGTCCATGTCGCGCCGGCGCACGAGCGAGCTCCGCGTATCCAACTGGCGCCTGCAGCTCACGCGAGGGGCGCTGATGTCGATCTCCACGTTCCTGTTCGTAACGGCGCTGGCGCTCATGCCCATCGCCGACGCCATTGCCATCGCATTCGCGGGGCCGGTGATCGCGACGGCGCTGGCGGCGCTCCTTCTGAAGGAATCCGTCGGCTGGCGTCGATGGTCGGCGATCGCCGTCGGCTTCGCCGGGGTCATCGTGATGATACGTCCGGCGCCGGATCTGATTCGGCTCGCCGCGATCGTGCCGCTGCTCGCGGCGTCCTTCGGCGCCTTTCGCGACATCGTCACCCGCCGCATGGGCACGGGCGGTGAGTCCACCCCCGCGATCATGCTGATCTCGACATCGGTCGTGACCATCGCCGGACTCTTTACCATTCCGCTCGGCTGGTCACCGCTCGCCATCGGCGACCTGGGTCTGTTCATTACCAGCGCGCTACTCGTCGCGTTCGCTCAGGGACTCATGATCGAATCGTTCCGGCTCGGCGAGGTCGGGCTGGTGGGGCCCTTCAAGTACACGAGCCTGGTCTGGGCCGTCCTCCTCGGTGTCCTCGTCTGGGGCGATCTGCCGGATTCCTGGACCTGGGTCGGGTCCGGACTGGTCGTCGGCAGCGGACTCTACATCTGGCGGCGGGAGCTCACCCTCGCGAAGCAGCGCCGCGGCCTTTAGATGAACGTTGCGCAATGCCGGTCACCAGTCTCCCGGAGGAGTCCCCTCCCCCTTGAAGAGGGGGAGGGACAGGGAGGGGGTGTGGACAAGGAGCGTACAGTCGGAGCCCGCGGACAAAGAGCGCATCTCCGCACAGTTATCTAGACTTAGCTCTATATGACGTCCGGAAAGCCCGAAAATCCACCCGTCGACTCGGTCCGCCGGCTTCGCCCGAGGCGCACCAAGATCATCGCCACCATCGGACCCGCCTGCGACGATCAGGCCACCATCGAGGAGATGGTCCGGGTAGGCATGAACGTCGCTCGCCTGAACCTCTCCCATGGATCCTTCCCCGAGCATGCGGCCCGCATCGAGCGCATCCGGGCCGCGGCCGAGCAGGCTGGCTCGTTCACGGCGATCCTCGCGGACACGAAGGGCAGCGAGATCCGCACGGGGCTCATGGCGGAGGGCGCGGCCAGGCTGGTGGCCGGCGCGCTGTTCGAAATCTTCTTCGAGCCCCGCGAGGGCGACGCGGCCGGCGTCTCCGTCTCCAACGAGGCGCTGGGAGAGATTCTGAAACCCGGGGATTCGGTGCTGCTCGACGATGGCGCCATCGAGCTCCGCGTAACCGAGGTGAATCCGAAGAGCGCGCGCTGCGAGATCCTGCGGGGCGGCATCCTGGGCGATAGCAAGGGTGTCAACCTTCCGGGTTCCGACATCGAGTTCAGCGCCGAGGATCGCCTGACCCGCGAAGAGCTCGCGTTCGCGGTCGAGCAGAACGTCGACTACATCGCCGCTTCTTTCGTGCAGAGCGAAGACGACATCCTGGCGATTCGGGGGATCCTCGACGAGCTCGGCACCAGCATCCCCATCATTGCCAAGATCGAGAATCGGTCCGCGGTCGCGAACCTGGACAGCATCGTCGCTACCGCCGACGGGACGATGGTGGCGCGTGGCGATCTGGGCGTGGAGTTTCCCCTCGCCGAGGTCCCCGCGATTCAGAAGAAGATCATCCGGATGACGGTCACCAACGGCAAGCCCGTGATCACTGCCACGCAGATGCTCGACTCCATGGAACGCAACCCGCGCCCGACGCGGGCCGAGGTGAGCGATGTCGCGAACGCCATCCTCGACGGCAGCTCCGCGGTGATGCTGTCCGGGGAGACCGCCATGGGCAAGTACCCCGTGGAGTCGGTGCGCACCATGTCGGCGCTGGCCGTGCGCGCCGAAGGATCGCTCAAGGAGTTCGGGCAGCTGCAGAAGATCCTGCCGCATCCTTCCAACGTCATCACCGAGGCGGTCAGCCAGGCGGCCATCGCCATGGCGGATCACCTGAAGGCCGCGGCCATCATCTCGTTGACCGAGACCGGTTTCACGTCACGGCTCATCTCCAAGTACCGGCCCGGGTGTCCGATCATCGCCGTAACGAGCTCGGCGGACGTGGTGCGGCGATTCTCCATGAACTGGGGCGTCCACGCCCTGCACTACACCGAAGCGGGGCCCGACGCGGAGAAGGTGGAGTTCGCAGTGCGCCGCGCGCGGGAGATCGGCTGGGTGCGCAAGGGCGATATCGTCGTCGCGACCTCCGGACAGGGCCAGCAGGCCGGCAGCACGAACCTCATCCGCGTCGTCGAAGTCGACTGACGGCGCCAGCTCCGTGGAAGTCTCCACCACGGCCCGCGCCTACCGACGCGGCGTCGTGCTCATCCTGCTCGGCAGCGTGAGCTCGTCGTGGCTGGGCCTGGGTGTTCGCATCATGGAGTCCGCCACGGCGTGGCAGATACTCGCCTACCGCTCCCTCGGCGCGATCGTTTTCCTGCTCGCTTTCATCGCGCTCAGAAACCCCGGCAGGCTGGTGGCGACCTTTCGAGAGGTGGGGCCCACGTCGATAGTCGCCGGCATCGGTATCGCGGCCGCCTTCTCGGGCATCATCGTGGCCATCCAGGGCGCCAGTGTCGCCAACGCCATGTTCCTGCTGGCGGCGGCGCCCTTCCTGGCCGCGGTCCTCGGCCGCCTGTTTCTCGGGGAGCGGGTGCGCGGCGCCACCTGGGCGGCGATCGTCTGCGCCTTCATCGGCGTCGGCATCATGGTGGCGGAGGGTATCGGATTCGGGCATCTGCGGGGCAACGTCGCCGGAATCATCGCCGCCCTCGGCGTCGCCACCTATATCGTGGCGCTCCGCCGGGGACACCGCACCGACATGCTGCCCTGCAACGTCATCGGCGGCGTCATCGGTCTCGCCCTTGCCACCGCCGTGTGCATCGGCACCGAAAGCGGCCTGACCCTGTCGCCCCACGACACGCTGTGGAGCCTTGCCATGGGGGTATTCCAACTTGGTCTCGCCCTGGTATTTTTCACCGCGGGCTCGCGGACAGTGCCCGCGGCGGATATGACGCTTCTGGCCATGACCGAAGTCGTTCTGGCACCCTTCTGGGTCTGGCTCGTCTTCGGAGAGACCGCGGGCGTATTCACCCTGGTCGGCGGCGCCCTTCTACTGGCCGCCGTCGCGGCAGATGCAATCACGGGAGTGCGTGATCGAAAGATGAATGGGAGTCCACGATGAAGAATTCCAAAAGCTGGTTCAGAAAAAACCTCGGCTACGGCCTGGTGGTCATCGTCCCTCTGGCCATCTTGCTCCTGCTGCTCGCCAAAGTGGTGGAGCTCCTGCAGCAGGCGGCCGCGGCGATGGAGCTCGAGTCGGCGCTGGGTGCGAGTCTCGCCATCGTCCTTGCCGCCGTACTGTTGCTGCTCGTCTGCGTCGGGCTCGGCGCAATCGTGCGCACCCGGCTCGGGACTCTGTCCTTCAAGAAAGTCGAGCAGATTCTCCTCAGGCATATCCCCGGATACGAGCTACTCGGAAACATCCTCAAAGGATTCGCGAAGGAACAGTCCGCCTACGTCCCCGTCATGCTCCAGCTGCACGGTCCCGGCACGGCCGTGTTCGGTCTCGTGATGGAGGAGCAGGAGAACGGCGTGCTGGTGGTTTACGTGCCGTCCGCGCCCGCCGTGACCGTCGGGAGTGTGCACGTCGTCGAGCGGGATCGCGTTACCTTCCTCGAGACAAGCCCCATCGAGTTGGTGAACTGCGTATCGCAATGGGGCGTCGGCGCGGACAAAGCGCTCGGCGGAGTGCGTCTCTGAATGGCTCGTGCGGTCCCATGAAGAGATTGCGCGCCGCGCTGGCAATCGCGGCGTTCCTGATCGGCCCGGGCGGTGTGGCGGCATCGAACCTCGGCGACGGGCTGACCGTCACCTATAAGAGCCCGCCGGCGCACTCGCTGAGCCTCGCGTCTCTCGACGGCGACCGCTACGACCTCGCCGCCATGAAGGGTCGCGTCGTCGTCATTAACTTCTGGGCGACCTGGTGTCCACCCTGTATCGAAGAGCTGCCATCGATGCAGAAGCTGTGGGAGAAGACCCACGCCGGCGGGCTCGAGGTCCTCGCGGTGAATCTCGGCGAGCCCCCCGACAGGATCCGTGAATTCCTCGAAACCTTCGAGACAACTCTCGAATTCCCGATCCTCCTCGACCTCGAGGGCGAGGCGTTCCAGACGTGGGGCGTGCGGGGGCTGCCGAAGACCTTCGTCGTCAACAAGCGCGGGCAGATCGTCTACGAGGCCGAGGGTGGCCGTGACATGAACTCCGAGCACATCCGGGGGCGGCTCGAGAAGTTGCTGGACGAGTAAGAAATACTTGTCGCCGTCTACGCGGCTCAGAGCCAGTACACGAAGACGAATAGAAGAAGCCAGACGACGTCCACGAAGTGCCAATACCAGGTGACGCCCTGGAAGGCGAAATGACTCGCCGGCGTGAAATGTCCCGCGATGCTCCGACCGAGTATCACCAGCAGCATGATCGTGCCCACGCTCACGTGTATGCCGTGAAATCCCGTCAGGATGAAGAACGTGCTGCCATAGACTCCCGCGTTCAGGGTCAGTCCGTCCCTCGTGTAGGCGTTGAAGTACTCGCTGCCCTGGAGCACGAGGAACGTCGCCCCCAGCGCGATCGTCAGCGAGAGTCCGGCAACGAGCACCCGGCGTCTGCCCCGCATCAGGCCCCAGTGAGCCCAGGTGATGGTGACGCCGCTCGCGAGCAGGATGAGCGTGTTGAGCGCCGGGATGCGCCACGGGTCCGAGACGGCGCGGGCACCGAGATACTTGTGGTTGTCGGGATTCTGGAGCAGGGGCCACGCCGCCTCGAAGTCCGGCCACAGCAGGAGATTCGTGATGGGCTCGATCTCGCCCCCGAGCTCGGGGACGCTCCACAGGCGCAGGAAGAACAGCGCGGCGAAGAACCCGGCGAAAAAGACGACCTCGGAGAAGATCATCCACGCCATGCCGGAACGGAAGGATCTCCCCACCCGTTCGCTGTAACAGCCGCTCTGGTTCTCGGTGATGACCCGCCGGAACCACCCCACCAGCATGACAACGACAACCGCGATGCCGGCCGCGAACACATAGGGCCCAACGGGTACGTCGTGGAGCCAGTGAGCCGCCCCGATGAACATGACGAAGAGCCCCGCGCAGCCGAGCGCCGGCCAGTGGCTGGGGCTCGGCAGGAAGTAGGCGCCGCCGCGAACCTTCTCGTTCATCGGCGCTCCGCCTCGAACAACGCGTATGAGAGCGTGAGGGTCCGGTACTTGTCCGGCAGCTGCGGATCCACGTAGAACGCGAGCGCTAGCTTCGTGGACTCGCCGGCCTCCAGCGTCTGCTCCTCGAAGCAGAAGCAGTCCGCCTTCACCAGGTAGCCAGCCCCCGCTGTGGGTGTGACGCTGGGGATGGCCTGCACGGTCATCGGCCCGTCGGACGTGTTCTTCGCGTGGAACTGGACGGTGTGCATCTCTCCCGGCTGCACCGTCATGGCGCGCACCAGGGGATAGAAGCTCCAAGGGAGATTCTTCGCGTTGGTGGCGACCATCTCGACCCGGATGTCCCGCGGCGCCGAGTGCGCGACGGCGGCGCGATACTCGGTCTGCTCGATTCGCCCGTTGATCCCGAGCACTCGGCAGAGGGTATCGTAGAGGGGCACGAGGGCGAACGCGAAGCCGAACATGAGCACCGCGACTCCCGCCAGCACCCAGTGAATCTGTCGACCCCGCGGCGCCACTTCCATCATTTCACCTCGGGCGGCGTCTGGAACGTGTGATGGGGCGGCGGGGACGGGAGCGTCCACTCGAGCCCGACGGCGCCGTCCCAGACGCGGCTGGTGGTCGGGCGCCCTCTTCTTATGGTGTGGATCACGTTATAGAGGAAGATCAGCTGGGAGAAGCCGAACACGAAAGCGCCCACTGTCGAGATGGCGTTGAAGTCCGTGAACTGGAGCGCGTAGTCGGGGATCCGCCTCGGCATGCCCGCGAGCCCGAGGAAGTGCTGGGGG
>CBDTYP010000066.1:0-11754 GCA_965364645.1 uncultured Gammaproteobacteria bacterium
AGGCCTCATTCGCGAGCAAGCTCGCTCCTACGCTTGCTCTCGAGCATTGTCGCCGAGCACGTAGCGGTCGAGGTCCTTCCCGACGACGATGTCTCCGCGGTAGCCTCCCTCCCGGACCTCGTCGATCAGCGCCTGCTCGTCCGCGTCCGACTCCGGCGCCGGGATGATGTGCGTGAGCATCAGTACCGGCACGTCGGTCCCGCTCATCATCCCGCCGAGCGCGACGCTGTCGGCGTGATAGTTGGTGACCGCGTTGGCGAAGGAGCCCGACACCGCCTTCGATCTGATCACCTCGTGAATCACAACGTCGGCACCCGCGGCGAGTGTCGCCAGCTCGTCGCAGGTCCGCGTGTCGCCGCTGATGACGACGCTGCCCTCGGGGGTATCCACGCGATAGGCGACCGACGGCAGCACCGGCTCGTGATGCACGGCACAGGCCGAGACCACCACGTCCCCCTCGCGCCAGATCTCCGTGGCCTCGGGACCAACGTCGAAGGAAATGCAACGCACCCCGGGCGCCGTGCCGCGGCCCGTCTGCTCGACCCGCACCGCGATGTCGTCCGCCCACGGCTCGAGCAGCCGTTCCGAGAAGCGGGCGGCGGGTCCTTTGGGGGCGACAACCGTGAGGGGCGCGTCGTCGCGGCCCGCGTCCCGGGCAATCCAGCGGGTCAGGGCGATGTCGGGGAGCGCCACCAGGTGGTCCGAATGATGGTGCGTTACGAAGAGCGCGCTCAGCTGGCGGCAGGTTACCCCCAGCGCCGCGAGCCGCATGACCGTGCCTCGCCCGGCATCGAACTGCAGGATGCATTCACCCCGGCGCACCATGGCGCCGGGGCCGGCGCGATCGGGGTGCGGCCGCGGATAGCCGGTGCCGGTGAGGACGACTTCGGTGATCATGGTGCTCGCCTCCGGGCTATAATCGCCCGACAGCATACCCGTTCGGAGACCTGACATGTCCGTTCACGCGCTTACGCCGACCCGGGTGGCCGACCCGGTCGCCCAGGCCAAAATCGATCTCGCCGCGGCGCTCAGACTCGCCGTCATGCACGAACTCGAGGAAGGCATCGACAACCATTTCACGGTCACCCTTCCCGGCCACGACGACCGTTTCCTGGTACTGCCATTCGGCCTGCACTGGTCCGAGGCCCGCGCCAGCGACATGATCGTCTTCGACGAATCCGGGAGCACGCTGGAAGGCGAGGGCGTCGTGGAGCGTTCGGCGCAGTGTATTCACGCGCCGATCCATCGCATCACGGGGGCCCGCGTGGTCCTCCACACCCACCAGACCTGGGCGCTCGCGCTCAACATGCTGGAGAACAACCGTCTCGTGCCGGCGAGCCAGACCGCCGTGTTTTTCCACGGGTGGGTCGCCTACGACGACACCTATGAAGGTACCGCGGACACGTTGGAGGAGGGCGAACGCCTGGCGCACCTCATTGGCGACAAGCGGGTCGTGTTCATGAAGAATCACGGCGTGCTGGTCGTCGGCGACAGCGTCGCGCAGGCCTACAAGCGGCTCTACTTCCTCGAGCGGGTCTGCCGCGCACAGGTGCTCGCGATGAGCACCGGTGCCCCCCTCGCGCCCCTCGCCGACGACATCATCGAGCGGGTTCAGGGTCCCATGCACAACGATCGGCACGGAGGCGGCGAACGCACCCGTCTATACTTCGAGGCAATGAAGCGGATACTCGATCGAGAGATGCCCGGCTACGCCGACTGAACGAGCGCGCCGGGTCCAGGAGGACAACCGTGGATCTGTTGGAGCTTTTCAAAGACGCCGATGATGCCAGGGCCGTCGAGGACGGATCGGTCATCTTCGACGAGGAGACACCCGGAGACGTCATGTACGTCATCCTGGAAGGCGAGGTGGACATCTTCGCCAACGGCGTGTTGGTGGAGACCCTCGGACCGGGAGATCTCCTGGGTGAGATGGCTCTCATCGACTCGAAGCCGCGAAGCGCGAGCGCGCTGACCCGCAGCGCGTGCCGCATCACCCCCGTGGGCGAGGAGCGCTTCCTGGAGATGGTACAGGGGAGGCCGGAATTCTCCCTGCACGTCATGCGCATCCTCGCGGATCGGCTGAGACGGACGACGGCGAAGGTATAGCCGGCGTCCCTCGCCGACACGATTCCTTCCTCTTTCGCGCCGGGCACGGATCCCGGCCGGCATCCGTGAACTGAGCCGTCTCAAGGTATACTCGACGATCCGAGCACCAGAACAATAAGAGAGTCCATGCATATGCGCTTCTCCCACTCCCTCGCGAGCGTTGCCGGCTCGCTGATGGCCGCGCTTCTTCTGCTGATCCCCGGGATCGCGACGGCGCAGCTCAACAGCGAGGAGATCGAGGCGCTCGATGCCCGTGTGACCGAGGCCAGGCGGACCGGCGATCCGCTGGGGGACAACGAACGGGAAGGCATCTTCGTCTTGACGGTCTACAACAAGACCAACTTCTTCATCGATGATAAGGGGCGCTACCGGGGCTTCGAGTACGACATCCTCAAAGGCTACGAGAAGTTCATCAACAAGGGCAGGAAGGGCGCATCCAATCGCTACAAGCTGTTCTTCATTCCCATGCGATTCGAGGATATCCTGCCGGCACTTGCAGCGGGGCGTGGAGACATGGCCGCCGCCAACCTTACGGTGACGCCCGAGCGCGAGCGCATGGTCGACTTCGTCGACGCGTATCTTCCGGATGTGAGCGAGATCGTGGTTGCGCGTCGGGACGGGCCGGAGATCGATTCCGTCGACGACCTTTCCGGCCGGACAGTCTTCGTCCTTGCCGGGACAAGCTATGTCACTCACTTGTTGGCCATCAACGAGCGGTTGAAGAAAGAAGGGCGTAGGCCGATCGCGATTGTCGAGGCGGATCCTGAGTTCGATCACGCCGACGTATTCGACCTAGTCAACTCCGGAGTCGTGGAGTTCACGGTCGCGGACGACCACATCGCCAGGGTCTGGGCGCCGATGTTCCCGAACATCGTTCTGAAGACCGACGTCAAGATCAAGAGCGGCGGGAAGATTGCGTGGGCGGTTCGCAAGGGCGCGCCCAAGTTCGAGGAGAGCCTGAACGCCTACGCGAAGAAGGTCAAGAAGGGCACACTGACAGGCAACATGGCCTTCAACGACTACTACAAGAGTCGCCGCTGGCTGAAGAATCCGCTCGAACCGGCAGAGCTGGACAAGCTCGACAAGGTCCTGGACCACATGAAGAAATACAGCGACAAATTCAGCTGGGACTGGATAGCTGTCGCCGCCCAAGCCTATCAGGAGTCAGGCCTCGATCAGACGAAGGTAAGCCCGGCCGGTGCGGTGGGCATCATGCAGCTTCTGCCCAGCACGGCGTCTCAGAAGTCCATCAACGTCAAGAACATCAGAAAGGTCGAGAATAACATCCACGCCGGCGTGAAATACCTGAACTTCGTGCGCGAGCGGTACTTCAGCGATCCCGAGATCGCGCCAGCCGACCGCGTAGATTTTTCCTGGGCCGCGTACAATGCCGGGCCGACGCGAATCCAGAAGCTGCGTCGCAAGGCCGAGAAGCGCGGCTACGACCCGAACAAGTGGTTCGACAATGTCGAGCACCTGGCCGCCGAGACCATCGGGCGGGAGACCGTCGACTACGTGATCAACATCAACAAGTACTATGTCGTCTACAAGTTCGCCCTCGAACGCCGGGAGCGGATTCTCGCGATTCGCGAGGAACAAGCGCGGAAGGCCGAGCAAGCCAGGTACGAGAAGGCATTGAATGCGTGGCGGAGGAGCTACGCCAACCCCCGCCCCTAGGCGCGCGCCTCGTTCATACGAACTGGATATAGGGAAGCAGGCGTGTGCCGAGTTCAAATATGTAGTTGAAGATCGGCAACCCCATGATGCTCAGCACGACGAGGCTCAGGAGCACGAGATTTCCGTAGCGGGCGTTGTAGTACCGGTAGCGCGCGGCGAGCGGCTTTGGCAGGAAGTAGGGCAGGATGTAGTGCCCATCGAGGGCGCCCAGCGGGATCAAGTTGAACAGCATGAGCAGCAGGTTGACCACGGCGAGCTGGTAGAAGAAGAACTTCGGGCCGAACTCATCCAGGGCGGTAATGCCGAGCTTCCGTCCCCACAGGTACAGGTTGACGGCCACAACGGCCAGGAGAAGGTTCATGGCCGGGCCTGCCGCGGACACCACGAGGTCGCCTGACATCGACTTGAACTTGCTCGGATCGGTGGGCACGGGCTTCGCGTAGCCGAAGCCTATCAGCACGACCATCAGCAGGCCCATGGGGTCGATATGTTTGATCGGGTTGAGCGTCAGCCGGCCCGCCTTCTGGGCGGTGTCGTCGCCGTAGAGCTTCGCCGCGAGGGCGTGACCGAATTCGTGGAGGCAGAGCGAGATCACCAACGCGACGATGATGATCCCGAACAGTAAGAAGTGCCCGTCGAACAGTAAATGGGTCACGATGTCTTCCTCTGGTCCAATTTCCCGCGCTCGCTAGAGCGGCTTACCCAGCTGAAACACGAACACGGGACCGGACTGGTTCAGGAACTCGGGCTGCGCAATCGGCCAGGCCACGCCTATGCGAAGCGACGAGAACGTCTCCCATGCCATCTCCAGAGAGGTCACCAGCTCGAAGCCCGCGCCGACCAGCATATTGTCGCTGGAAAAATCGTCGCTCGCGATCCCTGCGTCCACGAATGTTCCCAGACGTACCCTGTGCAGGAACAAGGGCAGCGTCTTGAAGCCTTTCTGCAGGTTCGCCAGGGGCCAGAATACTTCGATGCCGCCCGCGGCCGCGGTCTGGGATTCCAGAATGTTGGAATCGAAGCCGCGAATAGGGAAGAGTCGTGAGGGTCTCTGGGTGAAGTAGCCCTCGGTCAGGGAGCCGCCGATACGATACGTCGTGTGGCCGGTCGTGGGTTTGCCCCACGACTTACCGGCAACGAGATGCAGGGATGTCAGGATTTCGTCCCCTCCTATGACTCGCACGCCGCCGAAGATGGATTGCCTGTTCTGTGTGTAGAGCTCGACGTTGCCCCAGGTCCGCACGATGCCCAGGGACTTCGCGAACTCAAGCGCGGCCCAGCCTTCGTCACCCGCGGTGCCGATGTCCTCGAGGGGATCGAAGGTCCGCCAGTTGACGGACAGCTCCACCCCGTCTTTGAGACCGAACCCCTCCGTCGACTCGAGGAGATCCGCCTCCTTGACCGTCTTCTTGTCGAGCACTCGCCAGTAGAGACTCACCTCGTTGCGGCCCTCGTCCACCTCGTCTCCGAGCGCGGTGCGATATGAGACAGGGTAGCGGCGGTAGAGGGCCCCGAGACTGTCGACCTCGAACCCGACCCGCCCGGCGAGGTAGTTCGTATCGAAGGAGTAGCGCACCGCGGCGTCAAAGCGATACCTGTTCGTGACATCGCGCCCGTCCGTGGCGATGCCGAGCTGCAGGTCCGTGACAGCGGCGAAGATGTCCGGGCGGATGTAATTCGGCCACAGGCTCTCGAACGGATTATACGGCTCCGGTTCCAGCGCGGCCGCCGCCTCCGGCGCCTCGTCGAAACCGGTGTCGTCGACGTAGTTCAGCGCGGCGAAGGTCTGGCCCGGGGCAGCGTAGTCCTCGACCGCCCAGCCCCCCGGTGTGAGGTTGAGATACCGACCGCTCCTCGGCAAAGCGGCGCCGTTAGGTGCGGATGTAACGGGAGTCCCGTCCGCCTGGTGGATCTGGAACTTCCCGGTCACGTCGGAAGCCCATACCAGCGTCCCGCCTTCCCACCAGGGATCCATCTCCACCGACGGCGTTTCCGTCACCCGGCGCCAGATGCCGTCGAACACCCAGATATCCCAGTTCCCGTCGCGATTGGCGGAGACGGCGATCTTCCCGTCGGCGTTGCGAACGGGTCCCGAGAGCTGGATGACACCTTCCGGCGCGGGGATGAGCTTCACCTTGTCCCGGTCCGCAAGGCGCGCCCCCCCGAAGGAATCCCTGCCGTCGTAGGGGAAGACCGCGACGAATAGGCCGCGCTCGTTGCGGGTGATGGCGACGCGCCCCGGGCCGGGATCCCAGACCGACGGCAGGTCGGACGAGGTCGCGCCGTCCGTTGCATACTCCCGCAGTCGGTAGGTGTCACCCAGCTCGGAGACCCACGTCGTGCCGTCGGCGTCGACGTAGCCGTATCTGCTGCGCTTGCGGATCTGAACCTTCCCCGGGAACACGCCGGCGTTGTTCCAGTAGACGAAGGGATCGCCCCAGTACCCGCCCACCAGGAGGCCCGGCACGCCGGCATCGCCCTCCGGCCGGGAGTCCTGGAACTCGCCCCACAGCGCGGCACCGGTCCTGCCGAAGACCTCCTTCGCCTTGAGATCGATCTCGAAGGGGACGACCCCGCCGCCGTGAACGACCAGGAACTCGAGGATCTTCTCCCAGCCGTAGTGCTCGTACAGCCACTGGATGAAGGGCCGGCCGTACAGGCGGTAGGTGTAGTAGCCCGGCCAGACCTGGGGACGATGACTCACGAGATCGACGTCGGGTATCGGCGCCGTCGCGAAGATCGCGGCCTCGAAGGGGCCCTGGATGGGAGTCTTCCTGTACAGCGAGTACTGCAGGTTGCAGATCCCGTCCTCCACCCAGGGCGGCAGGATCGCGTTGGGCGAGATGATGTCGCCGAACCCCTTGTGGAGCGCGCCCGGGATGCCCGAGCGGATCCCGAAGATGCCCTGCAGGCAGAGTCCCTTGAACAGGAAGTAGCCCCAGGGGTTCGACTCCGTGTATCCGTCCTCGAGGACTCCGGGCGCCCGCAGGGGGATTCGGATCTCCTTGTGAGGAATGATGTGCGCCTTGACCTCCGGGGCGTCCCGCTGGTCGTCCAGGACGATGTGAACGGTCGGCGTCACGGTGAGCCCGGCCCCGGCCAGGTGCTCGAGCATCGCGGGCAGCTCGTCGGCCAGGCGGGCCGCCAGGTCTTCCTGGCCTTCCGAGAAGTACAGGTACATCTCGTCGGCCTGTACCTGGACGAGGGACGCCCCATGGGACGGCGGGGCGAGGATCAGGGCGATCCAGAGGAGCAGCGAAGAGAGTGGCGTGCGCAAGCGACGAGTATAGACGCGCCGTACGCACTCCGTCGGCGCCCGCTTCGGGGCGCCGACGGGTAATCAGGCCTGCCGCCGGTCAGGTATGCAGGTCGGCCTTCAGGCTGGTGCCGTCGGGCGCGAACTCCTTATCGCTGGCCGGCACCGCGCTCGGGTCCTCGTGCAGCGACTTCACGATGCCATAGGACATGAACAACATGATGACGCTGACCGGTAGTGCCGCCGCGATGGACGCCGTTTGCAGCGCCTGCAGGCCTCCGGCCATGAGCAGCACTGCGGCGACGAAGCCCTCGCCGAGTCCCCAGACGATGCGGAACTTCTGCGGTGGGTTGTCGTTGCCCATGCTGAGCATGGTCGTGATGACCAGGGTGCCGGAGTCGGAGGACGTGATGAACCATGTGGCCAGCAGGAAAGTGGCGAGCGCCGCCATGGCCATGTTCAGCCAGTTGACATCCGTCATCCGCTCGATGCTGCCGTACAGGGCGGAGGGCAGATTCCAGTCCCGCACCAGCTGAGCGATGCCAGCGGTCCCGACGCCGCCGTCCGCCGTCAGCTCGAGATACATGGCGTTGCCGCCGAATATGCACAGCCAGAAGAACGCGATCGTCGTCGGTACGAACATGACGCCCACCATGAATTCGCGGATGGTGCGTCCACGGCTGATGCGGGCGATGAACATGCCGACGAAGGGCGCCCAGGAGATCCACCAGCCCCAGTAGAAGATCGTCCAACCGCCCTGCCAGGCGGCATCACCTTCAGCGTTGAACGTCTTGAAGCCCATCGGCACGACATTCCAGAGGTAGTCGCCGAGCGTCGTGAAGAAGAACCCCATCAGCCACTGGGCCGGGCCGCCGAACAGGAAGTACGCCAGCAGTACTACCGACAGCCAGATATTCCATTCGGAGATGATACGAATCCCCTTGCCGACACCCGAAACGGCCGAGAGCGTAGCGACGATCGAGATGATAGTGATTAGAACGATCTTGGTGACAATCCCCGGATCGATACCCATGAGGAAGTGTAAACCGGCGGCCATCTGGCTGACGCCGAGTCCGAGGGATGTCGCGACACCGAAGACAGTACCGAACACAGCCAGGAGATCCACCGCGTGTCCGATAGGGCCGTAGATCCTGTCGCCGAGGACGGGGTACAGGGCCGAACGAAGAGTCAAGGGCAGCTTCTTTCGAAAACCGAAGTACGCGAGGCAGAGTCCGATCATCACGTAGACGGCCCAGCCGTGAAAGCCCCAGTGAAAATACGTGACGCGCATCGCATACACTGCGCGGTCTTCGGTCATCTCCTTGATGCCCGCATGATCCGCGAATGGATTGTTCGGATAGCCCCAGGGAGCCGTATTATCGAAGTAGAACATCGGCTCCGCGATGCCGAAGAAGAGCAACCCGATGCCGACGCCGGCGGAGAACAGCATCGCGAACCAGGAGAAATTGCTGAACTCGGGCTTGCTGTCGTCGTCGCCGAGCCTGATGCTCCCGAAACGGCTGAACATCAGGTAGAAGCAGACGAAGAGCATGACCGTCACGGCGCTGATGTAGTACCAGTTCAGGGTCGCCTCGATCCAGGTGCGTATTCCCGAGTAGATACTGTTGGCGAACTCGACGTTGAGGGCGGTAAAGACGACAAAGACGACAACCATCGCCTTCGCGGCGATACCCATCCCGCTGTGCAGTCCTGTAAAAAAGCCTGACTTGGCAACCAGATCGTGTGGATGTTTCATAGCGCCCCCTTCGAGTTAGTTCTCACGATTCCCCTGAATGTTGCGACGCAGCGAACCCCCCGGCTCGCCGCCGCGCCCCGAACCTCTCCAGATGCGCCATTGTGGCGATTGTTCTATGGGGGAAGTATGCGCTATGCGAATGCAAGTTTCTCAATTACGACATCAGTCGTTGTCCGTGCGACCGGCCCCCGCACGGGCGCGGGATTCCGCGCTCGCGGGGACATAGGTGCGTTTCCCGAGATTGTCCAGCGCGCGCCACACCGGACTCTCCACTTCCACGCCGGCGATCAGCGGGCGGTGGGTCGCTTCGACCCGTCGTCCCGGGTTCACGGACACGGTCGCCGTGTCGGTGCGTTCGGTGAAGAGGATGCAATCGTCGTCGTAGTCGAGCTCGACGTTTCCGGCCGACATCTGCATGTGGAACCCCGGCCAGCGCAGCTCGTGGCAGGTGTCGGGTGGTTTTCCCGGCTGATCCAGAAAGGGCGCGAGCAGCAGAGGGTAGGCGAGACCGTGCAGCGTCAGCTCCGCGCCGGGTTCCCGAGCGGCGATGCGGTCACTCAATGCCGCCCCGCAGCAGACGGGACACAGCGCGTCGCCGGACGCCACCCACCGATCGGTGCCGGCGGCCGGCGTCATGCCCTCATATGCTCGTCCGTCGTTGGCGGTGAGCAGGCGCACGAGCAGGTCGACGCCGGGCAGTCCCCGCGCCGAGAGCCAGCGTGCCGCCTTGCCCGCCTCTTCCGCGAGGCCCCAGGCCATGCCGGCGCCCCGCGCCCCGCGGCGCGCGTAGGCTTCCACCTCGTTCAGGGAGCAGACGATCACGCCGGCGCCCCGTGCAGGGGCGGGAACGCCCAGTCGTCGGCCGCTGCCCTGCCGAGCTCGTCCGGGAAGAGTGCATCCTTGAACATGGTGATCCGTACCCAGCGGTCCGAACGGGGATCGAATCGCGTCGCGCCGAAGAAGGACAGCTTGCAGCGCAGCAGGTCGATGGCGACCATGTCCGCCGCGATGAGATTGTCGCGGATCTCTGCGTAAGCGTATCGCGCGACGATCTGGATTCGCCTCGCGATGTGGCGGTGCTCGGGGTGGGCGAGCAGGATGTCGGCGAGCGGCGTGTCGGGCACCACATCGTCGAGCACGCGATAGAGACCCACGACGTCCCGTCCCGCCGCGTAGGGCTGCTCGAGCTCAGCGCCCGGCTCCGTGTAGCGCTCGCCGAGGCGCGGCTCGAGCTTCTCTTCGGATACGTACCAGAACCGCGCCGTGCTTTCCTTTCCGCCGAAGTCGATCGCCCGAGCCCACCCGTAGTCGCGCTCGATGAGATCTTTCATCTCCTTCGCGGACATCTTCCCGTCGATTCGAAACGATGCCCCTTCGTCGACTGTCATGGTGTCCGCGAGCTCGTCGATCAATTCGCCGTGAGGCTCCATGAGCATGGACACGAGCATCTCCTGGCCCTCGATGGAGAGGTGCTCCTCTCCCCACCGGAAGAGTGCGTCCCACGGCTGCTGGCCTGCAATCGCGCCGTTCGCGACATGCGTCGACAGGTTCGCGAGGTCGCGGCCGAGCTCGGCGATGCGTTTCTTCTGGCGCTCGTCCACCGTGCGCCACCCGTCGACCTGCTGGCACGCCCGTGCCAGAGTCTCCTCGAACCAGGCGATCGTCGCCGCGCTCGCGCGGGGCTCGGATCGGACCCGGGCGAGCGCCGTTTCCCGCGCGTGCATCC
This sequence comes from uncultured Gammaproteobacteria bacterium, assembly GCA_965364645.1. Lineage (GTDB taxonomy): Bacteria > Pseudomonadota > Gammaproteobacteria > HK1 > HK1 > JAABYT01. The sequence continues at coordinate 10,522 of CBDTYP010000066.1, forward strand.
ACTTGTGAATCAGCGCCGGGTGATTGACCAGGAAGGGCGCCATGCCGAGGCCGGTCGAGTTGCCGACCCCCAGGCGCCGCCGGATCTCGGGATCCAGCGCCACGGCGGTGCCCGGTGCAGTGCATCTCGCCAGATGCTCGGCCAGGTCCACCGTGAACGCGCGGATCAACCAGACCGTCAGCATCTCCGCCTGGAACGGTCCGGTGAATTCCGGCCGATCGGCGACATGATTGCGATCCGCGACCCCGAACTTGCCATTGCCGTACACCGCCGTCGTGCGCATCAGGTAGCCCACCGACTCGATCTGCTCGCGACTGGGTTGCACGCCCGCGGCCAGGGATTCGACGACATGCTCGAATAGACGCACGCTCTTGTTGGCGCGGGAGAGCACCAGCTCGCGCTCGGTGCAGCGCCCGGCTTCCTGCAGCGGCACGTTCGCGGCCAGACGCTCGAGATCCGATTCGGCCGGCTCGCCGTCCATCAGTGTGAACGTCGCATCCCAGCGTTCGGCGATGACCCGATCCGTGCGTTCCTCGGGCGTCAGTCGATGGCCGAAGCAGATCAGGCTGTAGGTGGCGTTCGGTCCCCGGGCACGGTAGACGGCGACGCCCTCGCCGGCGGCGTCGATGCGCCACGTCGGGCGGTCGATCGACCATCGTTCCCGTTCGAGGCGGCGCAGCAGCTGGCGCATGAAGCTCAGACGGGTCTGGTGGAATGCGCCCATGCGCGCGAGGCGCATGACGTCGGCCGGATCGCGCAGCGGGACGGTACCCATGACTACTACCTGGACGTATCGGGTCCGAACGATCGCTCGAAGAATGCGAGCCAGTTCCCGCCCACGACCGCGGCGGCGTCCTCCGGGGAGAATCCCGCCTCTGTCAGACCCCGCACGAGATTAGGGAAGTCACGGTTGTCGCGGAACCAGTCCTGCTGAGGCGGGAAGCCGGCGTTGTCCTTCGAGCCTTCGCCGTAGTCCACGCCCTTGGTCCAACGTCCGCTGCGCATCCACTCCACCACGGAGTCGGGCTGGTCCTGACACAGATCCGATCCGATGCCGATGTGTTCGATGCCGATACGTTCGGCGAGCCGCGAGACCATCTCGCAGAAGCTCTGCAGCGTGCAGGCCGAGCCGTCCAGGAGATGGTGCGGATACAGGGAGAGGCCGAGCATGCCGCCGGATTCGGCGAGCGCGGACAGCACGCGGTCGGACTTGTTACGCAACGCCGGGTGCCA
>CBDTYP010000067.1:0-11659 GCA_965364645.1 uncultured Gammaproteobacteria bacterium
AGAAATACAGTCCCCGAAAATAGACCGATATGCCCGCGTCCTTGATGGTGCTGGGCGCCGCAGCCCGCGTGCAGATTCTCTCGGACATTGAACCCCCTCCCGTGCTCGACCCCCGCGGGGCCGCGATCGACCACATGATATCCCGTCCCTCCGGGCGACCAAAGGCGGGGCCGGCCTTCGGCGCGGCTGCGGTTCAGGCACCGTCCGTCGCCTCCTTCGCCGCGAACACCGAACGCCTGGTGGCGATGTGCAGGCCCACAAGGGCCGCCACCAGCACCGTCAGGTACATCTGCCCGAGGGCCGCCTCCAGGTAACACAGCGTGCGGGCCACCGGTTCGACCGGCGTCACGTCGCCGTAGCCGAGCGTGGTGAGGGTCACGAAGCTGTGATAGGTGAATTCGTTGAGCTGCTCGCTCCAACCCTCCGCCTGGATGCCGGTGAACGAGCCCGGGGAAATGACGTTCAAAAGAAAATAGACGATCCCCCATAGGGAGCCGCTCAGCAGATAGATGCACGAGGCGCCCACCAGCCGGTTGATGTCGATGGTGCCGCCGAAGAGCACGTCGTACACCGTAATGCTGCAGGAGAGAAGGAAGAAGACGAGGACCGCCGTCAGCGCCAGGTACTGCAGGAGCAGAGTGCCGGTCGCCTGGGCAAGGATCGTCAGAACGAACGTGATGCCGGCCAGCACCCATCCCGCGATGAACGCCGCCCTCGATTCCACCAGCGACCATATGCCGAGGATGAACACCGCGAACAGCGTGATGTCCACGACGACCCGAGTGCTCAGGTGTGGGTTCTCGGTCCCGAAGGAGCCGCCCAGCAGCATGAACAACAGGCCGGCCAGAAGAAAGAAGTAGTTGTACTTTCTGAGCATTGCCCCATCCTCCGATGTGAGCCAAAGGAACGGCCGGATTTTCCACCAACGTGGGGGGAAAAGAAATCTGCCCCCACAGGCTCCCGATCCTGGTCTATCTTTAGACGTTGGAGGCCGAAGACGGAGAACAGCATCCCATGACCGGAATCACACACCGCATCGCGACGAAGGCAGCTCTGGCCGCCCTGGCGGGTGCGCTGATGGTGGCGGGCTGCGGCAGCAGCGGTCCCATAGAGAGCGGCGAGGCACCGCTCAATGCCGAAGAAATGAAGACGGTGCTGGTGGGCAACTCCATCGTGGGCGACAACTGGGACGGCCCCTACACTGTCTATTTCCCCGTCTACGGCGAGATGCGCGGCCTGCGGGCCTCCCACTACAAGGACATCGGGACCTGGCGGGCCGAGGAAGACTCCATCTGCGGGACCTGGGACAACTGGTGGGGCTCGGTGGAGCGCTGCTGGGGGATCTATCTCGACGGCGATAGCGTCAGCTGGCTGCGCCCTGACTCCGACACCCCGGAGCAGGCCAAGGTTGTCGAAGGCAATCCCTACGGTCTTTGATACCGCGTGAGGGCGGCGCCGTTCAGGTGCCGGCCACGGTCATTCCGTCGATGAGCACCGAGCCGGTGCGGAGGTTTCCGCGCCGTTCCTGGTCGGCGCCGATAGCCTGGATGCCGAGGAACATGTCCCGCAGGTTTCCGGCGATCGTGATCTCCTCAACGGGATAACTGATAGTTCCGTCCTCGACCCAGAACCCCGCTGCGCCCCGGGAGTAGTCGCCGGTCAGCGTGCTGACGCCCATGCCCATCAGCTCGGTGACGTAGAGACCCGACCCCATGCTTGCGAGCAGTGCATCGAGGTCCGCCTCGCCGGGGCTCGGATCCACCGTCAGGTTGTGGACCCCACCCGCGTTCGCCGTCGTCCGCATGCCGAGCTTGCGCGCCGAGTAGCTGCTCAGAACGTATCCCTGCAGCACGCCGCCGCTGACGAGATCCCGGCTCCTGGTGGCGACCCCCTCGCTGTCGTAGGCGGCGCTCCCCACCGCGCCCGGGAGGTGCGGCTGCTCGTGAATGCGCACGTGGGAGGGAAACACGTCCTTGCCGAGGGCGTCGACGAGGAAGCTCGCCTTGCGGTACAGGTTGCCGCCGCGCACGGCGCCGACAAAGTGGCCGACGAGGCCGGTAGCGACGTCCGCGGCGTAGAGCACTGGCACGGTGCGCGTGGAGAGCCTGCGCGATCCGAGGCGGGCGAGGCTGCGTTCGGCCGCGCGCCGTCCGATACTCTGGCCGTCCTCGAGCTCGCGAGGGTCCCGCGACAGGCTGTACCAGTAGTTCCGTTGCATGCCATCGTCGTCGCCGGCAATGACGGCGCAACTCACACTGTGACGCGAGCTCGCGTAGCCCGCGTTGAATCCATGACTGTTCGCGTAGACCTGAATGCCTTCCGCGCGGTTGACGCCCGCACCCTCGGAGTTCGTGATACGCGGGTCGAGGTTCAGGGCGCTCGCCTCCGTATCCAACGCGATGGCAATGGCGTCCTCCGGCTCCAGGGCCCAGGGATGATAGAGATCGAGGTCGGGCACATCGCCGGCCATCAGCTCGGCATCCGCGAGCCCCGCGAATGTGTCCTCGGCGGTGTGGCGTGCAATACCGCAGGCCGCGGCGACGCACTCGGCCAGGGCGCCGGTTGAGAAGTCCGTGGTGCTGGCGGAACCCTTCCTGTGTCCGAAGTAGACGCTGACGCCTAAGGCCTTGTCCCTGGTGTGCTCGATGGTTTCCACGTCGCCCATGCGCACGCTGACACCGAGACCGGCGCTCGCGCTGACGGCTACCTCGGCGCTGGACGCGCCGAGACGCTTCGCCTCGGCGAGGGCGTCGGCCGCCAGATCCCGTTGGCGCGCGATCTCACCGGCGCGGTCCTCCGGACTCGATGTCTGATCGGCGATGGTCGTGTTCTCCATGTACGCTCCGCGTTACTGCGACGAATTGTGGAAGACCCGTCGCGGGCGCCCGATTCTACCGCGATTCGGGGGTGGTGGAATGACCGCCGCGGGTTCGCCGGGGCGTGATAGGATTTGCGCCGAATGGCGCGTCCACAACATCGAGCCCGCAGCAGGCGGAGGAAGTCGTTGCTGGGGCGGATCCTGTTCTGGGCCGCCGCCGCGGTTCTCGTGCTGTTCGTCGCCGTTGTCATCGCGACGCCCTGGATCCTCCGCGCGACCGTCCCCGACGCCTTCGCGGCTTACGGTATCGAGGCGTCGATCACCGGGGGCACCCTCAATCCCCTGCGCCGGGAGATCACGCTCGAGGGATTCACGCTCGGCGCGCCGGATGCACCGGCGCTTACGCTCGGCGAGCTGGGCGTCGGCCTCGGGCTCCGCGCGCTGCTCGACGGGCGCATCCAGCTGCGCCACCTGCGGGTCAAGGACGTCAATTTGAACGCGGAGCGTCTGCTTGCGCTGCGAGAGAAGTTCGACACGGGTAGCGCATCGGGGAGATCGGGCCTGCCCGTGGAGCTCAACCAGCTCGCCCTCGAGGACATCCGCCTCGTCTCCTTCGGCAAGCGCATCGGGCACGACGTCCGCATCGACCGTCTCGAGGTGGACGGGTTGAGCGCTCTGCTCGCCGGCGGACGCTCCAGGGTCGCGCTGGAGGGCGGGGTCGGAGAAGGCAGCCTGGATCTGGCGCTGGATGTCGAGCAGGTCGACGAGAAGATCCACGCCTCCGGAACCTATCACCTGGACAAGGTGCCCGCCGGGGGCTGGCCGAGGCTTGCCGATCCGGACATCGATGCGATTGTCGACGGCGCGGTGACCGGGCGGGGCGCAATCCAGGGAGACTATTCCCTCGATGGGAAGGACCTCGACTTAACCCTCGACGGTCGTGTCGGCGTCACCGGGCTCGGCATCGACGTCGCGCCCGTGGAGCTGAGAGACGGCGACGCAGAGTGGCAGGGACGTCTCGTCCTCGGATGGTCGGCGGAGCAGTCGGAGACGACGTTTCGCGGCGACGGCGGTCTCGATGTGGAGAAGGTTCAAGTGTCGGGCGCGGACGCCTCGAAGGAACCCTTCCGCGCGCGCGTGAGCGATGTCTCCTGGCAGGGAGACTTCCACTGGAAGGACGGGTTCACGTCCCAGGGTGCGGTGCTCGGCACCCGTGTCGAGGTGACCGATGGGTCGGGAGAGGAGTCCACCTGGCGCGTGCATGGAGAAGACTTCTCGGCGCGCCTGATCGCGGAGATCGAGGACGCTTCCGGCACTCCGGGCGGGCGTGTGGAGGACTTCGATCTGGCGCGGCTCGCCGTTACCGTGACCGGAGACGATGCCCCGGTCGACGTCACCGCCGAGAAGGTGCGTGTCGACGAGCTGCGTGGGGCCGGGTCCGGCGATCTCGTGCTCGGACTCGCCTCCATCGATACGTTGGCCGTGACTGTCACGCCCCGTGACGGCGACGAGGCGACACTGCGCGCAGGCAGGTTGAGGGCGACGGGGGTGAGCGGACACCTTGCCGACAAGCTGCAGGCCGCTCACCTCGACGCCGACTCGTTGGAGTTCGAGCGGGCGAAGCAACGGGTGCGGGTGGAGGAGGTCGCGTTGTCCAGCGTCGGCTTCGGCGTCCCCGCCTGGGTGGGTGCCGGCGAGCTGCACGTGAAGTCGGTGCAGGCGACCCACGGCGATGGCGACATCTGGGTGTCCGTTCTCGAAGCCACGAAGCTGCGGGGCGACGCCGGCGGCGGCTTCGATGCCGGGACCATCCACGTCGAGCACATGTTCCAGAGCGGCTCCGCAGATCTCTCCTGGGATGCCACCGCGTTGAAGCTGCGAGGCCTGCAGGGAGACATCAACGACTCCGGGAAGATTGCCGCCTTCAATCTCGGTGGGTTGAAGGTCGGGTACCGCGACGCGGCCTGGGAAGCCGCCGATCTGCGCGCATCGGATCTCGCGGCGGCGGTGAATGGTACGGTAACCGTGGCGGGTATCGATCTCGCGAAGCTCGCGCGTCACCACCCGAGTGACGGCGACCTTCGTGTGAGTGAGCTCGGCGCGCATGTCCTTCGCATCGGCGATCCGCGCGGTACGCTCGACGGGTTGAAGGCCGCGCGCCTACAGTTCGATTCACCGGCGGGAAATGCGTTCGACGTCCGGGGGATGGAGGCGTGGAGTCTCGGCGGCGACCTCAGCGCGGGGCTCGACGCGGGCCGGCTCTCGGCGGCGCGGGGCTCCGCGGATGTTGCCGGGGGAGGTCGCTTCGCCGCGGGGGCGTTCGAGGCTCTCAACCTGACGATTTCCGCCGACGGGGTCATCGCGACCGGTAACGCAAAGCTGGGCACGTTCTCCCACAAGGCCATCGACGACGCGGTCGTCGAGTTGCGCGACGCGGCCGTCGCCGGTCTGAAGTGGCGCCCTACGGGTCCGTTGAACGCCGCCAGCGCGGCCCTGAAAACGGTCAGGTACTCGAGCGCCGAAGGCCCTCGCTGGGATCTGGCGGACTTCGATACCAGTGGTCTGAAGTGGGACGGCGGCGAGCATGTAGATGTGGCGCGGGCGACCCTGGGGTCGGCGAGTCAATCGCGGGGCAAGGCGACCGATTGGCGGGCCAGCAGCCTGCAGGCTGCCGGCTTTCAGCTGGCGCTCCCCGCCGGCATCGATCTCGCCACACTGACGGCCGCGACAGTTGGTGGAGGTACCGGGTCTCCGGGCTGGAGTGTGGACTCGGTTAGTGTCCAGGGGTTCAAGAGCTCCGCCGACCACGGGCAACAAATTGACGGGGTTACGTCCGGCGAGATCGCGGTGACGGATGCGGGGAACGGCGCCCTCCTGGACGTCGGTCACGTCGCAATCAAGTCTATCGAGATCGGCACATCAGGGGAGCTCTCCGCGGCGGGCCTCGGCGTGGCGCGTCTGCGAATGCGATCCTCAAAGCCCGACTGGCCGTCGCGACTCACGGTGGCGGAGCTGCGGGCCGCGGGACCTTCCCTCGGTCTCGACGGGGTGGTGGACCTGGGGCGGGTCGAGGTTCACAGTCCTTATTTCATCGTCGCGGAGTCGAAGGACAATACCTGGATGCTGCCGCCGCTACCTGGCGTCGATGAGAACAGGGGCGCCGCCGACGAGAAGCGTTCGACCGGCGGCATCCGTATCGCGAGCTTCAGCACCGGGGCGCCCGGCCGCATCGCCTTCATCGATCGCGCCACGAAACCCCCGTTCCACCTGACCGTCGACCCGCCGGTGGACGTGCTGCAGAACGTCGACACGACGCTGCCCGGAACCGTCGCACGCTTTCGCGCCAGGGGAACGGGAACACGCTTCTCCAACATCGGGGTGCGCGGCGAGCTCCGAACGGCAGTCGAAGGATTCGATCTTTCGTTGACCGCGGACGTGAAGGGTACCGACCTACCGATAGTCAATCCATATTTGGCGTTGCACGAGCCGTTTGCCATCACGGCGGGGCGAGGCGATTCCCACAGCGTCATAGCCATCAAGAACCAGGAACTCACCGGCGAGATAAGGCTGCTGCTGAGCGGGCTACAGTTGAGGAGCACCCTGGACGTCGGGATATTTCAACGCATCGACCCGGCGAGTTTCCCGATCCAAACGGCGCTGGCACTCTTGAGGGATCGTCAGGGCAATATTTCGCTGCGGATCCCCCTGAAGGGCGACACGCGGAAGGAGGCGTACGATTTCGTCGACGATCTCCAGAAGGACCTCATCGGCACGGTCACCACCGCCGGCGAAGCGGCCGCGAATATCCCCGGGAAGACCCTGGACGGCGCCATCCGGTTTCTCGGGCGGGCGGTCTCGATACTGCCCGGCGTGGACGCCACGAGCTACGGGCCGATTCCGTTCGCGCCGGGCGGCGACGTGCTCGGCGCGACCTCTCTCGTCTACCTGGATCAGCTCGGAAGTCGCATGGGTCAGCACCCGGCCCTGGAGCTGGCTCCGTGCGGCCGTGCCGTTGCCCGAGACCGAGAAATTGTCGCGGCGCCTTCGGCCGGCATCGAAGCGTCGTTCGCCGCCGCGAGCGCCGGGGTGTATCCCGTGTTCGCACCCGGCCCGAAGGGAATGCTGGCGCTCGCCGGCGCCCGATCCGACCTCGTGCGTCGCTATCTGCACGAGGTTCACAAGATCCCCCGCTCCCGGCTTGCGACCTGCGAGCCGAAATTCGATGATGCGCCCGGCGCGCAGCCGCGGGTCGACTTCATCGTGAAGTCGCCGGCGAGGCACACGGGCATCTTCGGCATACTTCCCTGAAAACTGTTTCCCATTCCGGCAAGATCCCAACATGGATGTAACACCGATACTCGATCCTCTCAACGACGCCCAGCGCGAGGCGGTCACCGCCCCCCCGGGCCATCTTCTCGTGCTGGCCGGCGCCGGCAGCGGCAAGACGCGGGTGCTCGTGCATCGCATCGCGTGGCTCCTCGCCACCGATCAGGTGACCCCCTACCGCGTGCTGGCCGTGACCTTCACGAACAAGGCGGCGGGCGAGATGCGCGGCCGCATCGAGGCGATGCTCGAGCGCCCCATCGGCGCCATGTGGGTCGGGACCTTCCACGGCCTGGCCCACCGCCTCCTGCGAGCCCACTGGCGCGAGGCCGGGCTCCCGGAAGGGTTCCAGATCCTCGACAGCGACGATCAGCTCCGGTGTCTGCGCCGCGTGCTGCGGGATCTCGATATCGATGAGTCCCAGTGGCCAGTGAAGCAGGCGCAGAATTACGTCAACGCGCGCAAGGACGAGGGGGATCGGCCCGATCACCTGGACGACAAGGGCGACTTCTGGGTCGCCCAGATGATCCGCATCTACCGCGCCTACGAGGAGACTTGCGCGCGGAGCGGCATCGTCGACTTCGCAGAGCTCCTGTTGCGCGCCCACGAGCTCCTGCGGGACCGCGCGGAGGTGTTGGATCACTACCGCCACCGCTTCGCGCACATACTCGTGGACGAGTTCCAGGACACCAACGCGATCCAGTACGCGTGGCTGCGCCTGCTGGCCGGGGACACCGGCAAGGTGTTCGCCGTGGGCGACGACGATCAGTCCATCTACGGCTGGCGCGGCGCGCGCATCGAGCACATCCAGCAGCTACCGAAGGATTTTCCCCAGGCGCAGACGATCCGCCTCGAGCAGAATTACCGCTCGACCGGTAACATCCTGGCCGCCGCCAACGCGCTGATAGCCAACAATCAGGGCCGGCTCGGGAAGAACCTCTGGACCGACGACGGCGACGGCGATCCCATACATCTGTATACGGCCTTCAACGAGCTCGACGAGGCGCGCTTCGTCGTCAGCCGCATCCAGCAGTGGATCGATGGAGGCGAGTCCCGGGACGACGTGGCCATCCTCTACCGCGTGAGCGCCCAGTCCCGGGCCTTCGAGGAGGCGCTGCTCGCGGCGTCGATGCCCTATCGGGTGCATGGCGGGCTGCGCTTCTACGAGCGCGCCGAGATCAGAGATGCGCTCGCCTACCTGCGCCTGCTCGCCAACCGTGACGACGACGGGGCCTTCGAGCGCGTGGTCAACATGCCGACCCGCGGCGTGGGCGCGCGGACCCTGGATCTCCTGAGGCAGGCCGCCCGTAACGACAACGTCTCGCTGTGGCGGGCGGCCGCGCGACTCGTCGCGGAGAACGGATTGCCGGCGCGGGCCGCGGCCGCGGTGTCGGGGTTCATGAGCCTGGTCGAAGAGCTGGCTGAGTCGACCGCGGACCTGCCCCTCGAGGAACGCACCGCCATCGTCATCGAGCGCAGCGGACTGATGGCCCACTACGAGCGCGATAAGGTGGATCGTGCCCAGACGCGGGTCGAGAACCTGCACGAGCTCGTCACCGCCGCCCGTCACTTCGTCGGCGCGGAGGTGGACGAGGATGGGCGGGATCAGGATCCGCTGATGGCCTTTCTGGCCCACGCGGCCCTCGAGGCCGGCGAGGATCAGGCCAAGGACTGGCAGGACTGCGTGCACCTCATGACCCTGCACAGCGCCAAGGGCCTGGAGTTTCCCCTGGTCTTCCTGGCCGGCATGGAGGAGGGCCTGTTCCCCCATCAGCGCAGCTCTGAGGACCCGTCCAAGCTCGAGGAAGAGCGTCGACTCTGCTACGTGGGCATGACCCGCGCGAAGCGCCGCCTGTTCCTCACCCACGCCGAGGCGCGCCGTCTGCACGGGGCGGACTTCTATCCGGTCGCGTCGCGCTTCATCCGGGAAATCCCCACGAAGATCATCGAGGAAGTGCGCATACGGGCCGACGTCTCACGGCCGGTCTTCCGCCGCGGGGAGTCGAGCGCCGGACCATCGCTGTTCGCCCAGGAAGACGGCGACTTCCGTCTCGGTCAGCGGGTCGAGCACCCGAAATTCGGAGAGGGCGTGGTGCTCATGTACGAAGGCCAGGGCAGCCACGCCCGGGTCCAGGTGAACTTCGAGAATGCCGGCGCGAAGTGGCTGGTAGTCGCCTACGCGAACCTGCAGACGATGTAAAAAAAATCGGGGTCAGAGACGCATTTTTGCGAGCAGGTGGGTCTTCGACCCAACTGCTCGCAAAAATGCGTCTCTGACCCCGATTTTTTTTAGCCCGGCTCGACGCCGGTCTTTTCCAGCATGTACTGGACGGCGCTCTTGATGTCGTCTTCGGTGAGACTCATCTGGCCACCCTTCGGCGGCATGCCGCCCTTGCCCTTGACGGCGGAGCCCACCAGCCCGTCCAACCCTTGCGCCAGGCGTGGCTCCCAGCCGGCCTTGTCGCCGACCTTGGGGGCACCGGCGACACCGGTGGAATGACAGGCGACGCAGGCCTTGCTGTAGATGGCCTCGCCGTCCCCGCCGCCTTCCGCTGCGGGGGCCGCGCTGGCCGGCGCCGGGTCGGCCGGTGCCGCGGCCGCCACGACCTGGTCGGATTTACCGACCCGTACCTTGCCCACCGCCTGGATGCGCTCGAGCACTGCGTCCGGGCTGTTCTGCATCTTCTCGAAGGAGCTGGCGCCGATGGCGCGGGCGGTGACGAAGACGATTACCGTAAACAAGACGAGGCCCAGCAAAATCACCCCGAATTCCCGCCAGAAGATATCGTCTGCCTTGCTCACCGTTCGTCCTCCGAGAGATCGTGATTACACGAGAAATGCCCTGGAATCGGGCGCGGGTATGGTCTCAAACCGCCCGACAGGACACAAGTGGCCCCGGGCCAAGGCTCCGACCAGGGCTCCGACCAGGGTTCTGACAACAGCGCCCGCCGTCACGCGGCGTCCTCCGCGAGCCGGGTGATACTCACGTAGTCGAGCTTGCCGGTGCCGAGCAGTGGCACCCGGGCGACCTTGACGATGGTCCTCGGGATGCTGAGCTCGCCGATGCCGTTCTCCCGCGCGTAGGCCATGAGCGCGTCGCGCTGGGCGTCCTGGAACTCCGTCACCAGGACCAGGCGCTCGCCCTTGCGGGCGTCGGGCAGGTTTACGACGGCGTGGTTGTGTTCCGGCCACAGGGTCGCGACGTAGCCTTCCACCGCGGAGAGCGACACCATCTCGCCGCCGATCTTGGCGAAGCGTTTTGCGCGTCCCTTGATGTGCACGTATCCCTCGTCGTCGATGGATACGATGTCACCGGTGTCGTACCAGCCTTCCTCCGGCGGCTCGAGCACACCCGGTTTCTCGTTTCGCAGGTAGCCGGCCATGATGTTCGGTCCCGCGACCATGAGCTTGCCGCCCTCGTCGATGCCCGGCATGGGCTCGATCCTGTACGTGATCCCCGGCAGAAGTCTGCCCACGGCGCCCGGCCGGTTGTGCATGGGGGTGTTCATCGTCAACGCCGGCGCGGTCTCCGTCGCGCCATAGCCCTCGAAGACACGCAGGCCGAAGCGCTCGCTCCAGATGCGTCGGGTCTCGTCCTTCACCTTCTCGGCGCCGGCAAATACGTAGCGCATGCAGTAGAAGTCGTAGGGATGCGCGTAGCGCGCGTAGCCGGAAAGGAAGGTGTCGGTGCCGAACATGATGGTCGCGTTGGTGTCGTAGGCGAGCTCGGGCACGATGCGGTAGTGCAGCGGCGACGGGTACAGAAACGTGCGCAATCCCGACAGCACCGGCAGGAGCGTGCCGCAGGTGAGTCCGAAGGAATGGAACATGGGCAGCGCGTTCAGGACGATGTCCGAGGGACCGAAGTCGATGCGCGAGCTGACCTGGTAGCGATTCGCCTGCACGTTGGTGTGACTGAGCGCAACGCCTTTCGGCGCCCCTTCAGTCCCAGACGTGAAGAGGATCACGCAGGGGGCGTCCGGATCGTGTTCCTTGTTGGCGAAGTAGTAATACGTCCCCGCCATCTTGCTCCTGACGAATCCGAGGAGCTTGTCGAATATGGATATGCTCTTTCGCAGATCTTCCAGGTAGGCAACCTTGACGCCGGCCGCCTCGATTCCCGCAACCATCTCGTCGAGCTTTGCGGTGGAGACGAAGCGTCGTGAGGTATAGACGACCTTGATGCGGGCGGTCTCGCAGGCGAGGACCACGTTCCGGGCGCCCGTGGAGAAGTTCAACATGGCCGGCACGCGGTGGAATGCCTGGAGGCCGAAGAAGGTAACGGCGGTCGCCACCATGTTGGGGAGCAGCACGCCGACGCATTCTCCGGGCTCGGTACCTCGGATGAGCTTCTTGCCGAGGATGAACGAGCCGGCGACGAGCTTGTTGTAGTCCACGGGCTGTCGTTGGATGTCGTCGAAGACGACGTGCTTGCCGCCATGAACCCTGCGCGCGTCGAGCAAGGAGGTGAACAGCGTGGTGCGGTACTTGCTGCTCTCGAACACCATGTTGCTCATG
>CBDTYP010000068.1:0-11409 GCA_965364645.1 uncultured Gammaproteobacteria bacterium
CTTGATGGGCTCGTAGCCACACTCCCGCTACCGACCGGGCAGACGGCCGACGTCGAATTGGCGTCTCTGACGGTACCGCATGCCGAACTGGCCATGGAGGAGTCTTCGATCCAGGGACGGGCGAGCACCCTTGAGATGAGGGGTATGACGGCGGCGACCGAAGGTGACCGTCCTCAGTCGGTGGATATCCCTGAGATCGCCGCGGCAGGTCTCAGCGCCAACGCCGAATCTGGGGTGGCAATCGATCGCATTACCCTCGGCAAGCTGAACGCCGAGCTTACCCTGCCCCTCCCGGACGCCTCCGCAGAACGTGCAAAGAACGCGGGCGAGCCAACGTCCGAGTCGAACGCCGGTGCCGAGAACGAGGCGACGCCGACACGCGCCGGCCGGAGCATGAAGCTCGGTGAGCTTTCTCTTGCGCCCGGATCGATAATCGTGATCACCGACGACACCGTGAAGCCGTCCGTGCAGACCAACGTCGTGATGGAGAAGCTCGCACTGGGCCCGCTCGACACCGGCGCGCCGGGGACGCGGACGAATCTCGATGTGGCAATGGCCGTAAACGAGAGCGCGAAGGCAGGCATCGAAGGCTGGGCGAGCCCGCTCGCGCCGGAGCCGGGCCTCGATCTGACCGCGCGTGTTAAGTCCGTCTCCCTGCCGCCCTTCTCGCCCTACGCGGCCTCGCTGGCCGGCGTGAACGTCGAGAGCGGGACCCTGTGGACGACCGCCAGTGCCAAGACCGATGGGGAAAGCCTCGTGGGCAACATCGATCTCCGGATCGACGAGCTCTTCGTGACACCGATCTCCGAGGAAGAGGCGAAAGCCATCGAGGCGAACACCGGCATGCCGGTCGGCTTCGCGGTGGGGATCCTCAAAGACGATAAGGGTGTGATCGAGCTCGGCTTCCCGGTCTCGGGGACAGTGGACGAGCCCGAGTTGGACTACAGTGATGCGATCAACAAGGCACTCTCGGGTGCCATGGCCTCATTGTTTCCCTCCAACTGGTTCGGGGATGACGGAGGCAGCTTCGACATGAAGCCTGCGACATTCAAGCCAGGCACCGCGGAACTCACCGCCGAGGGTAAGGCCGTCGTCGATCAGATCGGCAGCGCATTCGCGAACAAGCCGAGCATCAAAGTGCGCGCCTGCGGACGGGCATCCCGCGACGATCTCATGGCGATGCGCGGCACGACGGGCACACAGTCTGCGGCCACCGCCCTGCCACCGTCTCCCGACGAGTCAGCGGAAACGGCCCAGGCTCCCACCAACAAGCCGGCTCAAGCGGTAGCGCCACCTGACGAGAAGGAAGTGGAGTCGCTCCTCACCCTCGCCACGCGGCGAGTGGCGACAATTCGCGAGTATCTGAAATCCAGCCACGGAATCGACCCCGAGCGGGTTCCGGATTGTCGAACGGCCTACAGCATCGAGGATGGACAGCCGCCGAGGGCCGAGTTCCTGTTCTAGATACGAGGATCAACGGTCTACGAGCGTTTGGACAAAGGCAATGCGAGGACGATCGCGATAAATGCGAGCACGAGGATAACGGCGAGATTGTCTCGCCTCGCCTCCGATACGAGATAGGGGGTGGTCGCGAAGAACAGAAAGAATGCGACCAAGACAAAGAAATTCAAGTGACGTGGTAAGCCTGACGGGTTGCCGCAGTGTCGACAGACCGCATGATAGCGCACGCTCACGGTCACCTTGTGGAATAAGCTAATTCCGCGACGCTCGCAGTGGGGGCAGGTGAACACGGCCGACGCGGCTAACTGCGAAAAATTCGGAACCAGCGGAAGGCGCTGGAGTGGATGCGATTGAGCAGATCCCATACGTCTCCCACCGGCTCGGCGCCCTGCTCGCCACGGAAGAGCCCGATGAAGAACGCGACAATGCCAAGAACGATCGAGATAGCCAGGTAAGTACTGAAAGAGAAGTTCAGGCCAGGGATATCGTCCAGTGCCCACCACACGAATATGCCGGCGAAGAAGCCAGCTATCCCCAGCACCAATGCTATCGCGAGACGTTCTATAACCAATGACTCGATCTCTCAGGCCATTCCCACTTCAGGTCCAGGGTAGCAAAGGGATCGGGGCAACTCCGTGACGTGGTACCCATGCTCGCCTGATGTCAATTCGCAGACCCAGCCGACCACCTGGTTCGAAGTCACAGCGGCGAAATCTACATTTCAACCAAAACAGTCACTTGCGACGCTTGCCGTATCACCAAACCCGACGTAACTCGCTGATTTCCAGTATCACCAAGTTTCACCGTGGCACAAATCTGGCACACGTGACTATTAAGAAGCCGGCCACGAGTGCTCCCACAATGAACGTCGTCAGACGCCGGGCAGGTCGATCCGAACGGGGCCGTTCAAGGCGTCGAGAAGCCTCGCGTCCCGGTCGTAGATGTCTCTCAGGAATCGAGCCCGCCCATCTTCCTCGATGGAAGCGGTCAGGTAGAGAATCAACACCGATGTACCCTTCGGGGTACGGATGCGCTGAATCTTGCGGCTGTCGCGCACGGCGCCCAACGTTTCCTGATTCCACTTCCCTGGCTCGTTCAACAGCAGCTCGGCCAGCTCGAATGGATTCTCGACGCGGATGCAACCCGAGCTGAAGGTGCGTTCCGGTCGATCGAAGAGATTTCGGCTCGGGGTATCGTGCAGGAAGACGAAGTGCTCGTTGGGGAAAATGAACTTGATCTCGCCGAGCGCGTTCTTCGGACCCGGTTCCTGGCGAATCGAGTAAGGGATGCCGCTGGAATAGGCCTGCCAGTCGACGGTCGTCGGATCCACAATCTTCCCGTCCCGGTCGATGACGCTCATGTTCTTGGCCTGCAGGTAGCCCGCGTCGCGCTTGATGGCCGGGAGCACGTCTTTCCGGAGGATCCCCGGCGGCACCGTCCAGGTGGGGTTGATCTCCATGTACTGCATCCGGCCGCGGAATATCGGCGTCTGACGGTACGCCCTGCCCACCATGGCGCGCGCCGTCCACGTGATGCCGTTGCGCTCGTAGAAGAAGACACGAAAGCCCGCGATGTTGACGACGACAAAGCGCTCCTTGCGCTCGGCCCGGACCCAGCGGATGCGCTCGAGGGTGAGCCGCAGCTGGTCGATTCGGGTCTCGACGGGAACGCTGAGCGCCGCATAAGTGTTGGCCCCGACGACGCCGTCGGCGCCAAGCGCGTGGCGCTCCTGGAAGCTCTTGACCGCCGTCTCCAGCGGGTCATTGAAGTGGGTCGATGTCGTGTCGGCGCCGGGTGGGAGATCCCCGCTCGCGACGAGCCGCCGGCGCAGCGCGGCGACCCGCGGGTCGTCGTCACCGACCCGCAGAGTCTCGCCTGACGGCACGGACGGCCAGCCGCCTGACGCCGCGATGTCCCGATGCTGCGCCAGCAGACCCTGGAACTGCTCGTAGATGGGCGCCCGGCCCAGGTACTCGGTGATGTGCTGCGCGAGCGGCATGTCCGAGGCGATGACTGCGGGGGCGCGCTTTATCGGCCCCTCCTCGGTCAGGAAGCGACGCTCGAAGTTGGTCCGCCATGGCGAGCGGCGCCCGACTGGCCCGCGCCTCGGCGATCTGCGCCTTTACGTCCGCCAGATGGTAGTCCGCCGTGTCGAGGCCATGGGCGGGCGCGGTCTCGAGCCACTCCAGCAGCTCCTGGATCCGACCCTCGTCGGTCCACAGGGGCTGGAACCCGCGCTCGGCATATATGCTTGGCAACAGCTGATCCATGAGGATCCGGGCATCGCCGATATGGAGATCGCCCCCGAACTGCAGCTCGTCGATTCGGGCGCCCAGGGCATCGGCCACCGGATCAGCGTAGGCCGCGCTGGCGAACAGCACCGAGGCCAGGACCATAGCAAGAAACCGCTCAGACACTGCATTCTCCTCCTGCCGGGCATGGAAAGATTGGTGAATTGCGTACTCGGACATTGTCCCGAATTCGACGCCTTGAGAAAATCCCTCGAGAACTCGGGCCGAATCACGTTGACGACCCCATGAAGCATCATTCCGACCGACGCCGCTTTCTCGCCTGCGCCGCCGCCGCGCTGCCGCTGGTTGCCGCCCCGGGGCTCGTCCTCGGTGCCCAGTCGGATGCACGCCGTCTCCGGTTCCTCCACGCCCACACGGGGGAGAAGCTGGAGGTCGTCTACCACGAATCCGGGGCCTACGTCCCTGACGCGCTGGACGCGCTCAACCATATCATGCGGGATTTTCGGTCCGACGAGGTCACATCCATGGACCCCGCCCTCCTCGACTTCCTCCACACCACGCAGCAGCAGCTCGGGAGTCACGGGACGTTCGAGATCATCTCCGCCTATCGCTCACCGGTGACCAACGAGATGCTCCGGCGACGCGGTGGTGGTGTCGCGAAACGCAGCATGCACCTGCGCGGCAGGGCTATCGACGTCCGACTCACCGACGCCGACACCCGCGATCTGCGTCGTGCGGCCAGGGAACTCGCCCGCGGCGGTGTCGGCTACTATTCCAGGTCGAACTTCGTGCATCTGGACACTGGCCGCGTTCGCTGGTGGTGATCCAGATGCCGGCCGATGACGCGCCCGTAGGGACTCTAATCCCCGACCACATGCTTCGAAGTCACACCAACCAATTCAACACATCAACTAAAATAGTCACTTGCGACACCTGCCGTCTTCGCAAAATCGACGTAAATCGCTGATTTCCTATGTCACCCAGTATCACCGTGGCACAAATCTGGCACATCCGTGGGCGGCGGGATCGCTGCCGCGGGCACCGCGGGAGCGAGCGTGGGCTTCAGCGATTCGCCGACGATCACCTTCACGCCGGCCGAGCACGAAGCGAGCGGCGTGGCGCCGCCACTGGCGGAGGTGCCGACGAGCTCTTCCGTGGACTCCCGATGCAGATCAAGTCTTCGCGTGAGGAGCCTGAGGCCGTGTACCGGACGCACCATCGAGGGTACTGGTTCTACATCGACGACCGGGACTACTCCTCGAGGTGGACATTCTCGCAGTTGGTCTTCTCATACTTGCACGTGCTAGGCGACACGCCGTCGAGGCAGCCGGTGCTCACGCTGCCGATCGGGGGGTAATCGGTGGCGGATAAGGTGAAGTCGTCGAGAAGGGGATAGACGAGGAGTAGCCCTCGTCACTGAAGCGGCAAGCTGAGGCGAGCCTCAGCTCTCGAACAGCAGGTAAGTGCGTACCTCGATGCTCTCCCGCGGCGGCGCGCTCTCCTGGTCCGGGAGGGCGAAGGCACCGTGGGGCGTGAAGCGCGCGACCGAGCCGCCCCGGCTGTCCCAGCCCTTGATGAGCAGCACCTCGTCGCGCTCCATGCGCGGCGCCCAGTACCAGCGCTGTCCGCTCCCGTAGGCAAGCTGAAAGATCTCGCCGACCCGGTCCGGGAACACCTGATCCGTCGCCACCAGCTCCTGGGGCGCTACGGTGGAGGCATCCGCGAGCGCGAGGGGCGTGCGCAGGACGGGCCCCACGATCGGGCGCCATACGTTGACCTGCACGATGTGTCCGCCACCGCCGAGGACCCGATCCACCGCCTCGTCGCCGAGGGCGTCCCGGGCGCGCTTGGGCCCGGAGGCGATCGTATAGTCCACGTGCACCCGGTCGGCGGGTCCGCGCCGGCCGTCCGGGTTAGCCGCGCCACCTGAGCCGTCGGAGCGGCGCGTGAAGTCGAATACGCCGACCCGGCTCGCGCCGGTCGCTTCCCGGAGCAGGCCCTCGATCTCGGTCCGATAGACGGTCTCGACCAGGTGGTCGTCGTGGAGATCCGAGACCGCGGTCGGCCGGTGGAGCAGCTCGAAGCCCTCCCGGTCCAGATCGAGGGTGCCGCAGAGCGGGCGCATGCTCCGCACGGTGACCTCCCGCGCATGGGTCTCGAAGTGGATCCTCGGCTCGCCCCCGGTGAGCGCGGCGCTCTCGAAGCGGGGCTTCGTCGCCTGGGGCACGATGAACGTCAGGATGGCGCGCACGTCGTCGCGATCATCCGATTCGACGAGCGGCGCTGCGCCGGCGACGGATCGTGCTTTAGCCACAGTATCGCTCCTGTGGAGTCTGTTGGTCGCACAGTACCGGGCTCGCGGCGGGATTTAAAGCGATGATTCGTGAGAGCATCTTTTAGAAAATCTAAAGTGAGCAGGCTGCCGAGGCCCCGTTTGCGGGCGGTGGATCGGACCGAGCAGAGTCGCGACCGTCCTGGCCGCACGCGTGGGTCTGGCCAGATCACGGGGCGTCGGCCTACGGTAGAGATGCTCCGACGGTGGTCATCCTGCTGCAGGTCGACGAGGAGTACCGCCGACGGAGCGGGAGTGCGAGGATCTCTACGAGAGATCGAAAGTCACGACGCGCTGAAGCTGGCATCGTAGAACTCGAGGCCCGCCTCCACACGGATCGCCGTGCCCGCGTGGCCGGCGATCACGTTGACGGCGTCTTCGAGCGCGCCGATGGCGGCCGGTTTTCCGGTGCGGCCGACGAAGTCGCAGGCCGCCTCCACCTTCGGGCCCATCGAACCCGGTTCGAAATCGAGTGCGGCGAGATCCGTGGGCGAGGCGCTGCGAATAGCACGGCCTCGCTCGCGCGGCCACGCGCTCCACACCGCGGGCTCATCGGTCAATAGAAGCAGGCCATCGGCCTCCAGCTCGCGTGCGAGCAGCGCCGAGACGTGATCTTTGTCGACTACGGCCTCGACGCCCCGCATGGCGCCTTCGGTATCCAGCGTCACCGGTATCCCGCCTCCCCCCGCGCAGACGAGGACGTGTCCCGCCGAGGCCAGCAATCGGATCGTGGCGAGCTCGACAATGCGCCGGGGCGACGGCGACGCGACGAGACGGCGGTATCCACCTCCGTCGGGACCCATTTGCCAGCCACGCTCGGCGGACAGCCGACGTGCGCGTGACTCCTCGTACACGGGCCCGATGGGTTTGGTCGGCGCATCGAAGGCTGCATCGTCGGCAGCGACCTCCACGCGCGTGAGCAGCGTAGCCACTTCCCGTCCCGGCAACCGGTTTGCGAGTTCCTGCTCGATCAGGTAACCCAGCATGCCCTCGCTCTCGGCGTCGAGGATGTCAAGGGGATAGGGTTTCTCATCGTGTAGAGATTCCGACTGCATGGCGAGCAGTCCGACCTGGGGACCGTTTCCATGGGTCACCACCACGTCGTGGTCCGCCGCCAGCGCGGCGATGGGGCCGACGGCCGCGCGAATATTCTCGCGCTGGAGCTCCGCCTCAGCGCGTTGGCCGCGCCGAAGAATCGCATTGCCACCGAGTGCGACGACCAGGATCAACGACGTGGACTCAGGCGGATCCGTCATCCGTCGCCCGCGCATCCGTCGCGGTGACGAAATCCTCGATGATGCCGGCGAGTCCCGGCCGCTCCGTCTCCGCGTAGGAGTAGCGTGCGCGCACCACCGGTTTCGTGATGCGCACCAACGCCGCCAGATCGCATGGTGTGGCGGACACGACAACCTCGGCGACCGAAGCGTTGATGGTCTCCGCCAGTGCGGCGAGCTGCGCATCACCGTAGCCGAGCGCCGGTAGAACGCGTCCGATGTGGGGATAGTGCTCGTACGCTGCCTGAATTTTCTCGGAAGCGCTGCCTCTCGGATCCACGATGACCTGCGCTTGCGCATCGATGGCCGCGACATACCCGGCCCCGTAAGGCATTCCGCCGTGGGTGATGGTCGGGCCGTCCTCGATGACGAGCACTCGCTTCCCGCGCACCCGGTCTACATCGTCGAGGACCACGGGGGATGCAGATCGAATCACAGTGGCGTTCGGATTCACGCGCCGCACCTCATCGAAGACCTTCCCGACATCGACGCTCGAGGCGGCGGCCGTCTTGTTCACCACGACCACGTCGGCCATGCGCACGACGGCCTCCCCCGGATGATGCGTGGCGACCTGGTCGGGACGCAGCGCATCCACGATCGCGATGGAGAGATCCGGCTCGATGAAGGAGAAGTCATTGTTGCCGCCGTCCCAGAGGATGATATCCGCCTCCTGCTCAGCCGCGGCCAGTATCTCGCCATAATCCACGCCCGCGAAGACCAGGTGTCCCGCGCCGATGTGCGGCTCGTATTCCTCGCGCTCCTCGGCGGTGCAATTGGCCGCGGCAAGATCGCCAAGATTTTCGAAACGCTGAACGCGTGCGGCCAGAAGATCGCCGTAAGGCATTGGGTGGCGGATGATCGCGGCGCGAAGCCCCCATTGCGCGAGCCGGTCCGCAATATAGCGAACGGTCTGCGATTTTCCGCATCCGGTACGCGCCGCGCACACGGAGATGACGCGAAGATTCGACGAAAGCATCGTGCGTCGTGGCCCGAGCAGTACGAAATCCGCGCCGGCACTCAATGCGCGCGAAGCCGCATGCATGACCTCCGAATGCGCCAGGTCGCTGTAGGCGAACACGACTTGATCGATCGATTCACGCCTACACAGGTCGACGAGATCGGCTTCGTCCAAGATAGGGATGCCCTCCGGATATCCAAGGCCGGCGAGCTCGGGTGGATATTGCCGACCGCTGATTCCGGGAATCTGCGCCGCGGTGAATGCAACGACATGGAAGCGGGGATCGTCGCGGAAGACCACGTTGAAGTTATGGAAGTCACGCCCGGCGGCTCCCATGATGACGACTCGGTCTGGCGATTGGCTCTTGGACATGATTGCTTCTATGTTTGGGCAGGCGAGCGCACGACCCGCGCCTGCGGCACATGACCTGACCCGGCTACCGGCTCAGTGCGGGCCCTTGTGCTTCTCCAGGAGTCTTCTCCCTATCTGCTCGAGCTCGAACATCCTGTCCAGACTCGATCTGGCACGATCGGCGATCTCGGTCGGGATCTCGATGCGCTGCTCTGGCACCGGATCCTCGAATGCCCTGAGGACATCGGCGAGCTGGATTTCTTTCATGTAAGGGCAAAGGATACAGGTACCGACGATCTCCTTGTCGGGAAATTCGGCCTTGAACCGATCGGTCAGCCCGCACTCGGTCAGCATCATGAACGTCGTCGCATCCGACTCGCGCACGTAGTTCAACATCCCCGCCGTACCGCCCGCGTAGTCAACCAGCGCGACGACGCCCGGCGTGCACTCGGGATGCGCCAGTATCCGCACGCCGGGAAATTGCTTGCGGATGGAGACGATACTGTTCGGATTGAAGCCTTCGTGCACGATGCACGTGCCGTCCCAGTTGATAATCTTCTTGGAGGTCATGTTCTGCAGATTCTGGCCCATCAGTTTGTCCGGCACGAACACGATCTCGTCCTGAGGCATGGCCTCGATCACCGCCTCGACGTTCGACGACGTGCAGCAGGCGTCGCACTCAGCCTTGACGGCGGCGTAGGTGTTCACATAGCAGACGACGCCGGCCTCCGGGTGCTTCGCCCGCAGCTCGCGCACCTGCTCGGCGGAGATGGAGTCCGCGAGTGAGCAGGCCGCGACGAGGGGAACCAGCACCTCCTTGTCGGGATTCAGGAGCTTCGCGGTCTCGCCCATGAAATAGACCGAGCAGAAAACGATCTTCCTGGCCGGGTGATCCATCGCCTTTCGGCTGAGGGCGTAGGAGTCACCGATGAAATCCCCGACTCCGTACATGATGTCCGGGGTCTGATACGAGTGAGCCAGGACGACAGCGTCCTGCTCCTGCTTCAGCCGGTTGATCTGAAGGGTGGTGGGTGCGATTTGCTCACAGTCCTCCATGTGCCAGCCGAGTCTTTGGAGCTTTTCGTAGAGCCGCCTGGCCTCTTCGACGACTTCGTGAGTCGCGATGTGCATGCAGATGTCCTCCGCGCGAAATCCCGCCGAGAGGGTCCGCCGCCTCTCCATTTCGATTTAACGGCCACCGGCGGCTCGCCGCCTTGCTCCAGGTCAAGAAGCAGCCGACGGTCGTTGCGGCGGGAGCATCGCGAGCGCGTGACGGGACGAGGTCATAGTGATCTGGATCAATAGGATGCGCACGCATCCGAGCGCATAGTGGCACGGTGGTCTCGCCTGGAGTAGGGGCATGCCGTCCAAGCGTGCGCGCAGCAAATTCGGGTTTCGCGTGGGGCAGATCGGGGGGATCGAGATCCGTATCGATCTCAGCCTCGCGATCGTCTTCGCGCTCATCACCCTCAGCCTGGGTAAGGGTCTGTTTCCCGACTGGCATCCGGACTGGGGTGGCTTCGTCACCTGGAGCACCGCGTTGGCTGCAGCCTTCGCGTTCTTCGCATCGATCCTCGTCCACGAGCTGTCCCATGCGCTCGTCGGCCGGACGCAGGGCATTCCCATCAACGCGATCACGCTGTTCGTTTTCGGCGGCGTGGCGCAGCTCGAGCGCGAGCCGCACACCTGGCGCGCAGAACTTCTCATGGCCATCGCGGGGCCGATCGCGAGTCTGGTTATCGGCGTTCTGTCTCTGATGGCCGCCACGGCCTTCGCGGGCCCGGTGGATCTGGAAGACGGTGAGCGTGCGCTGTCGGCGCTGAACCCGGTGGCGACCCTGCTGATCTGGCTCGGTCCCGTCAACATCGTGCTTGCCGTGTTCAATCTGGTACCGGGCTTCCCTCTCGATGGTGGGCGCGTCCTTCGCGCCATCCTCTGGGGCATCACCGACGACCTGTTGCGCGCGACCCGATGGGCATCAATGATGGGGCAGGGGTTCGCCTGGTTTCTTATCATGCTCGGCATCGGCATGATGCTCGGGTGGCGGGTGCCGGTGCTGGGCGGCGGCGTCATCACCGGGATGTGGCTGGCGCTCATCGGCTGGTTTCTGAACAACGCCGCCTTGACGAGCTACCGGCAGCTCATGGTCCGCGAGACGCTCGAGGACGTTCCCGTCTCGCGCCTCCTGCGCCGCCACTGGATCGAGGTGCCGCCGGAGATGCGCCTCGACGCCCTCGTGGACGAGCACCTGATGCAGAGCGACGATCGCGCTTTCCCGGTTGTCCTTGGCGGCGAGCTCGTAGGACTGGTATGCCTTGAGGATATCCGCCGAGTTCCCCGAAAGGCCTGGCCGACGACATCGGTCGGCGACGTCATGACGCCGAGGGATCGGCTCGCCACGATCGATATCTGCATCGATGCCGCCGATGCGCTCCAGAGCCTGTCCCAGAGCGGCGTGAATCAGCTGCCCGTGATGGAAGAAGGGACGCTCGCAGGTCTCGTTACTCGCGAGGATATCCTCAAGTGGCTCACGTTCCACCGCGAGGACTCACGCGTCTGACGGCACAGACCGAATTGAACCTGGCCAATCAGCATCCCGGATGGTCATCTAGGGCGTTCGACATCGACGGGGAAGTTATCGATGGCATCAAGAGGGTTGCTCACGGTGGTCGTCATGGGGCTTGGTAGCGCGTGCATCGGCTGTGCATCGATGGTCGATTCGGTCGCATTCCAGCCCAGCGATGGCGGCGGCGACGGCCTGATCGGCGGTGATCCCTCCGT
>CBDTYP010000069.1:0-11322 GCA_965364645.1 uncultured Gammaproteobacteria bacterium
AGAAGTCCACCATGCTGAGATCCTCAGACAGCGTCTTGAGGGAGAAGCGGGCGTTCTCCTGCATCCAGGCATAGCGCTCGTTCTGCGCGAGACTTCTGCCTGTATTGATATACAGGCTGAGGACGACCCCGCTGACAAGAAAGCCGAGCGTTACTGCCAGCATGAGCTCGACGAGCGTAAGTCCGCGTTGGCGATCTGATCGATGTTCGGTCATGGTCAGCTGAGCTCCGAGATGTAGACCTGCATTACGAGAATCCGCCGATAGACATCCACTTCCGTGCCGCCTACGGTGTCGTACTTTCCGGAGCCGCTACCGCAGGCATCCGTGGTCGGATTACTGAGCTTGGTCATGCCCCGCCAGGCAACGGCAATGTTGTAGACCCCCGGTCCGCCGTCCGGTCCGGAGATGCAGGTTGTCGGGAGCGCGAGGCCGCCGACATTGGTTCCTGCCACCTGCTCCGTCACCCCGTTGGCAGCCTGCTCGAGCTCGTAGAGGTCGTACTGGGCGAGTGTCGCCGGCGCGCAGTCCGTTGCGCAGGAAACCGACGCCATGGTGGCGCCGTCGATGGTGAGGCCGACCCCGGCGTTGGTGTAGGTGCCCAGCTCCGCGGGATTCGACCGCATGCGCTCGATGATGTCCTGAGCGAGTGCGGTTGCCGTCGCTCGCTGGGTGGCCTCGTAGTTCGACCGCTTGGCGGTGACTTGTAGGCCCGCTACCCCGAGGACGCCGATGGATAGGACGAAGACCGATACC
This sequence comes from uncultured Gammaproteobacteria bacterium, assembly GCA_965364645.1. Classification (GTDB taxonomy): domain Bacteria; phylum Pseudomonadota; class Gammaproteobacteria; order HK1; family HK1; genus JAABYT01. Next base: position 755 of record CBDTYP010000069.1, read on the forward strand.
AGGACCTCCATCAGGGTGGTGCCTCGGGAACGCCGGGGGCCGGACGCGAGTCCGCGCGTTGTTCGTTTGGTGTTCATGTCGGTGATGTGCAATTTATCGGGGCGGTGCTGCTGCCCTTGGTGAATTTCGGCCTGCCATGGGGGGGAACGTCGATCTGCCGGCCGTATGCACCGCCACGCTTGTCGCAGATAGCGAATCGCGCCGTTCCTCCGCTCTCGTTGGTCGTGCCGTCGGAGTTGTATTCGAGATTGTTGTTGGAAGTGCTGTTCGTCATGACCGTCACATTGGAGGAATTGACGACCCCCCTTCCGAGAAGAGTATCGGTAGCGGCCTCATAGGTGTTGTTCGCGTCGCCGCTCGCGAAGACCAGCCAGCCGGTGGTCCAGGTGTTCGACGTCCCGCCGCAAGCCGGGGTGGTCGCGGCAGGGTTCGCGCTTCGGCAGAGCACCACGCGGGTCCTGCGTTTGACGGCTTCCGCGCGAGCAAGGTTGATCGTGCCCAGCGCGTCGAATGCCGATTCGCTGATCTTGTTGGACTGTATGAAGTTCGAGAAGGACGGCACGCCGGTGGTCACGAGAATGGAAACCACCGCCAGGGACACCACCAGCTCGATAATGGTGATACCCGCGCTTCGCCCTGACCGGCCGGGAAGACAATTTCGCTTCTTCATTGCAATCATCAGGTGGGTAATACTGTGAAGCTCGTAGGTCGAGTCCCGCACTTTTTCCCCGCCAGACCTCTCGTTTTGTGAGCTGCGACAAATTTGTCGCCCTGGAGGGAGGATCGGCTGATGGGGAGGCTTACTTAGGCAATGTAATGGCCGATTACCTTCAATTCGACGAACGGCAGGAAACTCTGGATGAATGGCAAGCCGAATGGGCACGGGACACGTTTTACCGCCGCAGCCCCCTAATTGCTTGAATTCTTTACCGATTATCGGGGTATGAAAATACAGCCCTTATTCGGATCAAGCCGTGGGATTGCGCCTTCGATTCGATTACATTTCGACAGTCGTCCGACGACATTGGACGCTCCGGGGGAGGGGGACACGTGACACACACCATCGCCATGATCGGTCTGGGTAATGCCGGCGCCGCGCTGGCCCGCGCATTGTCGGGAAAGAATTCGTTATCGGGCTACGATGTCGATCCCGATAGAAGGGCTGCCGTGGAGGGCCTCGAGCTGTCCTGGAAGGATTCGATCGAGGCGACGGTCGCCGGGGCGGACGTGGTTCTGCTCTCGCTCCCTCAGCCGCGGATCTCGTTGGAAGTCGCCGAGACCATCGCGGGCGCCGATACCGCCGCGCGACTCGTCATCGAGACGAGCACGATCACGCCTGGATGCGCGCGTGAGCTGGCGGCGGTCTTCCAGGCCGTCAATATCGGGTTCGTCGACGCGGCAATCGCCGGGGGAGTCCAGGCGATGGCTGCCGGTGAGAACATCTTCCTGGTCGGAGGGTCCGACGAAGACTACGCTCTGGCGGGCGAGATCCTCGACCCGATCGCGAATCGCATTCTCCATCTGGGTCCGGTGGGCGCCGGCAGTGGCGCGAAGGTCGTCAACAATGCGGTGATGCATGCCCTGATGGTCGTCCTGATCGAGGCAGGCGCGCTGGCCGCCAAGCTCGAGATCCCCATGCAGACCATGGTCGAGATACTCGCCCGTCCCGACGGCATCATGCGGCCTCTGGAACATCGGATGCGGGACAGGATGTGCAGCGGCGACTACGCCGGCGGCATGTCGGTCACCAACGCCCGCAAGGATTCGACCCTCGCGCTGGAGACGGCCCAAGAGCTCGGCGTACCCCTGTTCGCGACCTCGGCGGCCCACACGCCCTACGAGATCGCGGAGCAGCTCGGCTACGGCTCGCTCGACTACGCTGCTCTCGCCAAGCTGTGGGAATCCTGGTGCGATGTTCGATTCTCGTAAAGTTGCTCACGATTCGGCGATAATGGCCTGTCATCTACGCGGGGGAGGAATGCATGGGGAAGCGTATCGTAGTCGTCGGCGCGGGCGCGGTGGGCGCCTACGCGGGGGGGTACCTGGCACGGGCCGGTGAGGACGTGACACTGATCGACCCCTGGCCCGAGCACGTCGAGCACATGCGTGCGCACGGCCTCACCCTCGAGGGGCTCACCGATGAGGAGTGTTTCACGACGCCGGTCGAGGCGATGCATATCACCGACGTCCAGGAGCTCTCGCGCACGGGGCCGGTGGATATCGCGTTCATCTGCACGAAGTCCTACGACACCGAATGGGCGACGACCATGATCCGTGACTACCTCGCGCCTACCGGATTCGTCGTCTCTCTACAGAACTGCATCAACGAGTACCGTATCGCCGGCATCGTCGGCTGGGGCAAGACCCTCGGTTGCATCGCGAGCCAGATCGCCGTTGACCTCACCGCCCCCGGCCGGGTGCGCCGCGGCGTGCCCCGGGGCGGCAACGCGCACACCGTGTTCCGGGCAGGCGAGGTGCACGGGGGCGTTACGTCCCGGGCCCGGGAGATCGCGGACCATCTCTCGCTCGTCGACAGCAGCAAGGTCACGACCAACCTGTGGGGTGAGCGCTGGTCGAAGCTCGTGGCCAACTCCATGCGCAACGGGCTCTCCGCGTCCACCGGCATGAGCAGCAACGCCTGCGATCGCGAGGCCATCACGCGCTGGATCTGCATCCGCACGGCCGGCGAGGCGATCAGCGTCGGGCTCGCCCAGGGCTTTCAGCTGGAGAAGATCTACGAGGCGAGCGCCGAGGAGTGGCTCGCGGCGGCGACCGAGGGTGGTGACGCGCGCCGGAACGTGGAGGCGCTCATGGAAGCATCCGCGTCGAAGCGGGCGGAGACCATGCGCCCCTCCATGGGTCAGGATATTTTCAAGGGCCGGCGCACGGAGATCGACTACATCAACGGCCTCGTCGCCGAGCGAGGCGCGGAGCTCGGCATCGCGACACCGGTCAACCTGGCCATGGTGGAAGCCGTCAAGCGCGTCGAGCTTCGCAAGGTAGAGGCGAGTCTCGACAACGTGCGCGACATCTGAAGCTCAAGCCCACGCGGCGCGCATCATGTCGGAAGCCTTCTCGCCGATCATGATGATGGGCCCGTTCGTGTTCCCGGACATGAGCGTCGGCATGATCGAACCGTCCGCGACCCGCAGCCCCTCGAGACCCCGCACCTTCAGCTCCGGGTCCACCACGGCCATCTCGTCGATGCCCATCTTGCAGGTGCCGACGGGATGGTAGGCGGTCTGCGCGTTGTTGCGGATGTAGTCGAGGATCTCTTCGTCGCTCTGCACGCCGGACCCCGGACTCACCTCCGCGCCCCGCAGCGCATCCATCGCCTTCGCCTCGACGATGCGGCGCGCGGCCCGCACGCCGCCGACCAGCGTGTCCCGATCGAGGGCGGCGGAGAGGAAGTTGAAATTGATCTCCGGCGCCGCCATCGGATCCGGTGACGCGATGTGGATCGTCCCCTGGCTCTCCGGGCGTAGCTGACACATGGCGATGGTCATGCCGGGCTCCGGCGCGAGCTTGCGCTTCTTGATGTGCTCGATGGCGAAGGGGATGAAGTGCAGCTGCACGTCCGGCGCCTCGAGCTCGGGACGCGTGCGCAGGAAGGCGAGCACCGGCGAGGACGGTATGGCCAGGAATCCGCGCCGCGTGAGCGCATAGCGGAGAATCTGCCAGGCGAGTCCGAATCCCCGCGCGCGATCGTTGAAGGTTACGCCGCGCCGGGTGATATCCCAACGCAGTCGCGGCACGTAGTGGTCCCGGAGATTCTCGCCGACGCCCTCGAGGGCGTGACGCACCTCGATACCCTGAGCGCGCAAAACTTCGGGCCGGCCGACACCCGAGAGTTCCAGTATCTGCGGCGAGTTGATGGATCCGGCGCAGAGCACGACCTCGCAGCGCGCCTGCGTCTCGCGACTCTCTCCGCCGGCCCGGTAGCGGACGCCCGTGCACCGTTTGCCGTCCAGCAGGAGCGACTCGACTTGCGCATCGCAACGTATGTCCAGGTTGGCGCGCCCCCGGACGGGATCGATGTAGCAGCGGGACGTGCTCATGCGCCAGCCGTCGCGGATGGTCGTCTGGGTCTTGCACATGCCTTCCTGGCGCGCGCCGTTGTAGTCGAGGTTTCGGTCGAGGCCGACTTCCCTGCCCGCCGCGAACCACGCGTCGTACAGGGGGCTCTGGTCGTAGGCCTCGCTCAAACGCAGCGGCCCGTCTCTCCCGCGAAACGCGTCCTCGCCTCCGTCGAAGGCTTCCAGGCGCTTGAACACTGGCAGCACTTCCTCGTAGCTCCAGCCGCGGTTGCCCATCTGCGCCCAGGTGTCGTAATCGAGGGACTGGCCGCGGACGTACACGAGCCCGTTGATGGCGCTCGAGCCGCCGAGCATACGGCCCCGGGGCACGGGGATGGGCCGCCCACCGGTGCTCTCCTCGGGCTTCGACATGAAGCACCAGTTGACGGCGGGATTGTCGATGAACTTGGAGTAGCTGATGGGAACCCGCTCGAGGAAGTGGGAGCGGCGGCCCGCCTCCAGCAGCAGCACCCGGTGGCGTCCACCCTCGCTCAGCCTGTTGGCGAGCACGCAGCCCGCCGAGCCGCCTCCGACCACGATGAAATCGTAGCTGTCATCCCCCATCCACCTTTCCTCGCTTCCCGGTTCCCGGGTGAGTGTGCAACAACCCGGGGTTGCGGTCCACGATCCGCCGTCCGACAGGGGAGCATCAGTACTCCCATCCCAGGATCTGATCGTGGGCGGTGCTGGCGATCGCGATCAGCCGCTTCGCGTACCTTTCGCAGATGGCGGCGGCGAAGATCAGGATCGCGCCGGAAAAGGCCAGGCTGCCCCAGTGGAAGAAGTTCTCGATCTCGATTGCCGCCACGAGCGCCTGGGAAATGCCACAGGCCGCGGCGATCGAGCCGAGCGCGAGCGGTGCCAGCCGGCGTCCGTAGATACCGTATGCGACGAAAGCGACACCGACCGCCAGGCACGCGAACCCCGCCGCGGAGAACCGGGTTGGGTCCCAGGACATCATCAGGTTCACCAGTGACGCACCGACGGCGAGGAACGTCGCGGCCAGCCGATAGCCGGCTCCCACACCGATGCACCGGGTAGAGAGAACCATGAGCAGCGCCGAGGCCGGCAACGCGAGCAGCAGGAGCAACAGCTGATCGGGGAAGCGGTACAGGTCGATGTGGGCGAGAGAGAGGAGTACCCATCCAGCCACGGCGGCGACGGCGCAGACTAACTGCACGGCCCTCGCATCCAATCCCCCGCCGCGCACCTTCGGTACCCATTCGAAGCACAGCACGGCACCCGTCAGGAGCGTCAGCCCGACGAAGAGCATGCCGGGGTCGTACCAGAGCACGGTTCGTCCCACGATGATGGCGATCGGCGCGAGCATCACGATGCGCACGAACTTTCCCTCGCCGGTCGAGACCGCGTGTCCCATGCGTGATGTCCGCCGCTCGACGGCGAACGCCAGCACCGCCATCAGTGCGACGACCCAGGCCACGGCGCCGGGATCACGCACCGGCAGCAACAAGGCCAGATTGACGGCGATGAACGTCAGCGTGAGCCGGCGGGCGTGGGGGCGCACCAACGTCAGCATCGAGAGCCACGTCAGCGGGATCAATGTCATCACGCCGAGACCCGTCAGCCACACTGCCGTGAGGGGCGAATCCACGTTCCAGGGCGCATTCCCCGTCAGGGTCGCGTCGAGGGGGAACTGTGACTGAAGGAGCCCGCCGAGGACCGCGAAGTGAATCGGCACCGAGGCGATGACCAGCGCGAGGAAGGTGCGCGCACCGCGGGACTCTCGTATTCCAAGCCCGCACACGAGGCCCGAGCCCGTCAACAAGGCGGTAAAGGTCAGCAGGGTGAGGTATCTCACGACTTCGCCGCCTTCGTCCCACTGTTGCACCATGAACGTCGACGTCGCCGCTATGACGAGCACGGCACCGAGCGCACGCAGGCTCGTGGAAACCGACACCATGCGGGCGGCGGGGTCGCGGGTTATCTCGTCGTCCAGTCCCGGGGGAGCTTCCGACAGGCTGTTGACCGTTACTTCACTCATCATTCTCTCTCCTCAGCTCCACGAGCTCGGCGCGCAGCTCCGCCTGCTCTTCCTGGCTCGTGTACTCGGACTCGAAGCTGTCTTCGGTGGAGAGACTGACATCTCCAACCGACTCCGCTTCCGTTACCCGCATCTCCCAGCGATCGAACATCTCGTCGATGTCGCCGGTGAGATGCACGGCGCTGCCCTGGACGACACCGAGGGCCTCTGCCCGCGACTGACGCGTGCGCATGAGATTGCGTTGATCCTTGAGCTTCGCGAGACGTCCATCGAGTGAACGCACGTCGCTGACCAGCTGCTGCTCCGTGCGCTCGTGCTCCTCGATGCGTCGCTCGAGCTCGCCGACGGATCGGTGGGCCGCCTTCTCCCGGCGCAGGCACTCCACGGCGCGGCTGTCGTCGTCGACGCTCCCCTTCGCGCGTTCCCGCCAGCGTCCGGCCTGCTCGCGCTGCTCCGCCAGCTGCCGCCGCAGCCGCTCGCCGTCCTCGCGGACGCGCTTCAGCTGTACCTGCGCGCGCGCCGTCGCCTGCTGCAGGTCCTTCAGCGCCTCGTTCACGAGGGCCTCGTGGTTCTCGACCTGGCTGACGAATGTATCGATGCGGGACATGACTCCCGTGGTCCAGCGTTTCAGATATCTCACGTGCTTCTCCTTCCCGTGGGGGATTGATGAATTGCCTGCCGGGATCGATTGCAAGCCACGGGCCAACTCCGGGGGGAGGCGGGCAATTCGTGCAACATCAGGTAGTTACGTCGATCTCGGTGAATCCCCGGGGCGGGTGAGCTGACGAAAGATGCATGGATGGCGCACATTAAATGTACAGACCGAGCGCCGGATGCGGGATGGGGCGCAATTTGAAACCCGGGAGTCGCATCCCGGCGCGCCCCGGGGGTCACAATCGGCCCCGTTGCCTCTACCCTATGGCCCTTCACTGGAGGGGGTGAGTCATGCAGGGAAACGCGGCGACGGGTCGACGACGGCGCGGGAAGACGTCGGCGCGCCTGCGGGATGGCGGCGGCCGCGCCGTCTCGCCGGCATACGTGAAACGCGCGATCCCCTTCGTCCCCTTCGCCGGCGAGGAAGCCCTCGTGAAGCTGGAGGACCAGGCCGACTGGCTCATGCAGGAGGTCGGGCTCGAGTTCCGAGACGACGAGGATGCGCTGCGCATCTGGCGCGAGGCGGGCGCCGACGTGGACGGCACGCGGGTCAGGGCTCCCGGCGACATGATCCGCGCGCTCTGTGCGACCGCGCCGTCGGAGTTCACGCAGATAGCCCGCAACCCCGAGCGGAGCGTACGCATCGGCGGCGACAATCAGGTGTTCGCGGCGGTCTACGGACCGCCGTTCGTCCGGGACCTCGAGCAGGGGCGTCGCTACGGAGCCATGGAGAATTTCGTCGAGCTGGTCAAGCTCGTCTACATGCTCCCGTCGCTGCACCACGGCGGCTTCGTCGTCTGCGAACCCTGCGACGTGCCGGTATCCAAGCGGCACCTCGACATGGTGTACGCCCACATGCGCTGGTCGGACAAGCCTCATATGGGCGCTATCACCGAGATGAGCCGTGCCGAGGATTCGGTTGCCATGGCGCGCATCCTCCACGGCGAACAGACGCTCGAAGAGCACTGCGCCATCATGGGCAACGTCAACACCAACTCCCCGCTGCTCGTGGACAAGGTGGTGACGGAGGCCATTCGAGTCTACTGCGGCGCGAACCAGGGCATCGTCGTATCGCCGTTCATCCTGAGCGGCGCCATGGGCCCCGTCAGCACGGCGGCGTCCATCGCCCAGGCGCTCGCCGAGGCGATGATGTGCTGCGCGTTCTCCCAGTTGGTGCGCCCCGGCGCACCTTTCATATTGGGCAACTTCCTCTCGTCCATGAGCCTCAAGTCGGGGGCCCCCACCTTCGGCACACCGGAGCCGGTGATGTCGAATCTCGTCATCGGGGAGCTGGCTCGGAGGCTTGGAGTGCCGCTTCGCTGCGGAGGCTCGTTGACGGCATCCAAGGTCGCCGACTACCAGGCCGCCTGCGAGAGCGCGGACTCCATGCTGTCCACCGTGCTCGCCGGTGCCAACTTCGTCCTGCAGGCGGCCGGCTGGCTGGAGGGCGGACTCACCACCGGCTACGAGAAGCTGATCCTCGACGCCGATCGCTTGGGCGCATACCAGGTGCTGCTCTCGGGGCTACCCGTCGACGACAACGCGATGGCCAGGGATGCCTATGGCGAAGTGGAGCCCGCCGGCCACTTCCTCGGTTGCGATCACACGATGCGGAACTACGAGACGGCCTTCTACGACGCCGTCATGTCGGACAGCGACAACGTGGAGAGCTGGGAGGAACGCGGTTCGAAGGATGCGCAGACGCGCGCCTTCGATCGCTGGAAGCAGATGCTGAACGATTACGAGCCGCCGCCCATCGACGCGGCGGTGAACGAGGAACTCGAGGACTACGTCGCGCGGCGCGAACGCGAGTTACCCGACGCCTGGTACTGACGCTGACCGTTCATGTGGCGCGATCAGCGCCGCATGACCGCGCCCGTCGGGTCATAGGGGCTGTTGTCGACGATGCGGGCACCACGCTCGACGCCGACCACGTGGGCCGTGAGATCGCCGCCATCGTCGGCGTGCTCCACGTCCACGAGGGCCATGGCAAGGCTCTTGTCCACATGGTGGCCGTAGCCGCCGGATGTGACATAGCCGATACGCCGGCCCTCCTTCCAGACCGGCTCGTAGCCGGAGGCGTCGGCATCGTCGGCATCGATCTCGAGCGTGACGAGCTTCTGGGGGGCGGTATTGCGATCGCGCTCGGCGAGCGCGGCCTCGCGGCCGATGAACTCGCCCTTGTCCCACGCGATCCAGCGGTCCATGCGCGTCATGCCCGGCGTGTAGCGCTGCGTGAACTCGAAAGTCCAGATACCGAAGCTCTTCTCGAGTCGCAGCGAGTTCATGGCATAAAAGCCGTACTCGCGCAGCCCGAGGTCGGCGCCCGCCTCGAGCAGCAGCTCCCGCAGCCCGATGTGCTCGGCCGCCGAGCAGTTGATCTCGTAGCCGAGCTCGCCCGCGACCGACAGCCGTCCGACCCTGGTGCGAAAGAGCCCGAGGTCGAGTGTCGCGCATCCCAGGAAGGGCAGGGCCTCGTTGCCGACGTCCTGGTGGGTGAGCTTCGCCAGCACGTCGCGGGAGCGCGGCCCCGAGAGCGAGAAACCGACCGTCGCGTCGGAGATATCGCGTACCGAGACGTCCCGCTGCGGGCCTTCGGCGATGCGATCGAGGAACCAGCGCGCGTGCCACTTGCGCAGATAGTACGAACCCATGATCCACCAGGTGCCGTCGCCCCAGTTGAAGAGCGTGAGGTCACCCTTGAGCCGTCCGTCCGTCGCGAGCATGACGGCGAGACGCGCACGCCCCGGTGCCGGCAGGCGCGTCGCCATGATGCGATCGAGCCAGGCACGCGCGTCGGCGCCGCTCACTTCGAAGCGCGAAAAACCGGAGGTATCCAACAAGCCCGCGGCCTCGCGCACCGCGCGGCACTCCTCGGCGACGACGGGAAAGGCGTTCGACCGCTTCAGCGTCGGCGTCTCCTCGAAGCCGGGTGGGGCGAAGAGCAGCGGTGTCTCGAGCCCCCAAGTGCATCCCCACTTGCAGCCCGCGCCGGTCATGGCGTCGTAGGCTGCGGACTTCTTGATCGGGCGTCCCGCCGGCAGCTGCTCGTTCGGATAGGTCATCACGAAACGCCGCGAGTAGAACTGTCCGGTGGTCTCGCGGATGTACTCGCGATTCGAGGTGAAATCCCCGTAGCGTGCGATGTCCATCGGCCAGACGTCGGCCTCCGCCTCGCCGTGGATCATCAGCTCGGCGAGCGACTTGCCGACCCCACCGCCCTGCAGGAACCCCGCCATGACGCCGCAGGCGAGCCAGTGGTTGCGCACTCCGGCCACCGGTCCGACCAGGGGGTTGCCGTCCGGGGAGAACGTGAAGGGCCCGTTGACCCAGCGCTTCACGCCGACCTCCTGGAGCACCGGATAACGCTCGTAGGCGAAGGTGAGCTCGGGGGTGATGCGGTCGATGTCCTCCTGGATGAGGTCCATGCCGTACTCCCAGGGTGCGCCGTCGATGTGCCAGTGCTGGTGGTCGATCTCATAGATGCCGAGCAGAATGCCCTGCTGATCCTGGCGTATGTAGGTGAAGCCCTCGAGATCCACGGTCATGGGCACCTCGAAGTCGAGCGCCGCAACTTCGGGGATGGTCTCGGTCACGAGATAGTGGTGCGCGAGGGGGGCGAGGGGCAGATCCAGGCCGACCATGTGGCCGACCTGCTTGGCCCACAGGCCGCCTGCATTGACAATGTGCTCCGCGTGGATGGTGCCCTTCTCGGTGACCACGTCCCAGGTGCCGTCGCTGCGCTGGTTCAGCTCCACGACCTTGTTGTTCTCGATGATATCGGCCCCGCGCTTGCGCGCGGCAATCGCGTAGGCATGCACCGTGCCGGTCGTGTC
>CBDTYP010000070.1:0-11301 GCA_965364645.1 uncultured Gammaproteobacteria bacterium
TCCCGCTTCGACGTCCGCCAGCGCCTCCGTCACCAGCCCGGTGAACATTCCCGTGTCCGTTACAGTCACCTGCCCGGTGAAGAGCGTCTCCGCCACCATCACCGGTTCCGGCACCGGCTGAGGAGTTGGCGCTGGCGCGGGTTCCGATGCAATCGCCGGCTCTGGCGTCGCTTCCGGCGCCGGCGTGGCGACGGGTGCCGGGGCGCTCGCCGTCTGCCGGGAATCGTCCGTCACGCCGCGATTCGAGGGAGCGAGACTCAACCATGCCGCCACGGCCACGCCCGCCACGACCACGACGCTGGTGGCGATGAACCAGCCGCGTCCGGAGCTCGCCGTCGGCGGTGCGGCCGAGGCGGTGGTGTCCAGCTCGGCCATGGGCACCGTCCTGGTGCCGGTGTCGGCGGCCGGCGCGGGTTGCGGCGGGGTGCCCGCATCGAGAGTGATGTCCACGGGTTGCCGGGGAGCACCGGTCCCGTCCACCGCGAGGGTCGCCGCGTCGGCATCCACTGCCCCGGCCACCACCAGCTGCCGCCACGCGGCGACGGACTGGGGTCTCTCTCCAGGTGGGAAGGCCAGGGCCCGATCGATGGCGTGGAGAAATTCCTGTGAATAGTCCGGGAGCGGCATCTGCGAGCAGGGCTCGAAGGGATCCCGCTGCTCGTCCAGGAGCAGGTTGGCCCGCGCCGCCGCGTCGATGGGTCCCTGCCCCGTCACCGATCGGTACATGGTGGCGCCGAGGGCATAGATGTCCGTCCACGGCCCCTGCTTGTCGCTCTCCCGGGTGGCGTTGTACTGCTCGAACGGCGCATAGCCCGGCGAGACGAGGCTCGTCAGAGTGCGCGTCTCCACTCCCAGGGCGAGGCGCGCGGAGCCGAAATCCAGCAGCACCGGCACTCCATCCTCACGCAGATACACGTTGCTGGGCTTGATGTCCCGGTGGATGAAGCCCGCGTCGTGGACGAGCTCGAGCCCGTCGAGCAGCGCCAGCAGGATGCTCTTCAGCGTCTGTTCGCCGCTCACCTGCTTGAACTTGAGGAGGTTTTCGAAGCTCTCGCCGCGCTCGTACTCCATCACCATGTAGGCGGTGTTATTCGCCTCGAAGACGCTCATGACCCGCACGATGTTGGGATGGCGGAACTTCGCGAGCGTGCGTGCCTCGGTCAGGAAGCGGTTGAGGCCCCAACCGTAGGTGTCCGTGTGATCGTCGGAGAGGGCGTGCACCGCGCTGTCCTGGGTGCGCACGGCCAGATCGCTCGGCAGGAACTCCTTGATGGCGACCAGCTGATCCAGGTTCGTGTCCCTCGCCAGATAGGTGATGCCGAAGCCGCCCTGACCGAGGATCGAGTCAATCTCGTACCAATGCAGGTGATAGCCTTCGGGGAGGGCGTGATGGTGTCTGGCCGGGCTCACGGTTGCCGCCGGGATCGGGTCATGATTGGGACAACATAGCGGTTCGGGAAGCAGGGCTCAATCCGGCGCTCTTCCCGGGACGATGGCCTAGATTGCGGAGGCGCGGCAACCGTGTGCGAGCATGGCGGGCATCGGAATCTCGATGACACCGTCTTTCTCGAACTGCCCCGCACTCTCGAGAATCGCGCGCTCGATATTCTCCCGCGCCTCCACCGTCTGAGCCTCCACCAACGCCTTGGTCCGACCCATGCCCCCGTATAAGGTTTCCAGGACCTGTTCCGGCTCCGACCATCTGCCCACGATGGGCAGCGTCGTCGCTTCCACGTCGACGAAGCCTGCCGACAGCAGGACGCTCTTCATCTCGTCGAGATCGCTGAACTCGGCGGGGGCGGGCGGAAGCAACCCATGGGCCTGGCCGTGTTTCTTGATGGCGGAACGCACGATCCGCCTGAGGTTGACGGTTTCTCTCTCGTATGGGGTCCACACCGTGTACGCATAAAGTCCGCCCGGGACGAGGACACGATGGGCTTCGGCGATCGCATCTTCGAAGCGTCCGAAGTGAAGCAATCCGAAGCCGCAGACGACAGCATCGAAACTCTCGTCCGGGAAGGACAACGCTTCGGCATCGCCCTCCCGGAAGTCGACATCGGCGTGTCGCCGCCGCGCTTCGGCGACCATCTCGGCTACGAAGTCGACGCCGACAACGGCGGCGCCCCGGGCCGCGGCGGCGGCCGACAAATGTCCCGGCCCGCACGCTACTTCCAGCAGGCGCGTACCTCGTACCGTTCCGACGGCATCCAGCAGAGGACCAACCGCCTGGGAAGTCAGCATTCCGAAGTGGGCCTGGTAGCTCCCCGGTACCGCTGTCCAGGCGTCGTGCTCGAAATCTCTGTAAGCGGCTGGATCGTATGGAGGGTTGTCCGACATCGCGCACGCCCGTTAGGATCCAGATCGAGATGTTACGCCGCCGCCTCGAACCACGCTATGCCGTAGAAGGCGATACAGGAGGATACGATGTCGGAGATCGAAGCCAGGATCGAGGCTCTCGGCCTCACGCTGCCCGAGCCGATTCAGGTGCCGGCCGGCGTCGTTCTGCCCTTCTCCTGGGTGCGGGTGCACGGCAACCGCGCCTTTGTGTCCGGACACATCGCGCTGAACGCCGACGGCTCTCTCGCGGAGCCCCTCGGGAAGGTCGGGGCGGAGCTCAGCGAGGAGGAGGGTTACGCGGCGGCGCGCCTGGTGGCGCTCGCTATGCTGGGAAGCCTCAAGCGCGCGCTCGGCGATCTCGATCGCGTCACTGCATGGCTGCGCAGCTTCGGCATGGTGAACGCCACGCCGGAGTTCAATCGCTATCCCGTGGTGATAAACGGGTTCTCGGAGCTGATCCTGGAACTCTACGGCCCCGAGCGGGGCGATCACGCACGCTCGGCGGTAGGCATGGGTGGCCTGCCCTTCGGGACGCCCGTGGAGGTGGAAGCCGAGGTGGAGATCGCCTAGCCGGGCCGGCGCTTCCGCGGAAGCGCCTACCGTCGACTTTGTCCTACGTCGAACTTCCCTTTCGGGCCGATTCCATCAGTTCAGCCGCGTCTCTTCCTGTTCCCAGGCGCCGGAGACGATGGTTGCGTAGTCGCTCGACTCGTAAGGGCTGATCAGCTCCGACAGCGGCGCGAACAACCCTCTCTTTCGTTTCGGGTTCGCCCCGAAATCCCGTAAGAGCTCATCGTGGTAGTGGATTTGGTGGGGCCCGATCATCGCGCCACGTCCCGGGCTCGGAAGTATCCAGCTACGCTTCCACCGCTTCATCTCTTCAATATTTCGAACCATCGCGTCGCGCTCGGGCAACCGGTGATGATTCTTTACGAGCTCCGCCAGCCAGCGTGCCTGCAAGTTGAACGTCACAATCGCCTCGTAGGTAACAGCGTTACACCCCAGGAACACCAGGTTCGGCAGATCGGGATTTATCATGTGACGGTACAAGTAGTATCCGTCGTCCTCGACATTCAGCTTCTCGAGCTGCTCTTCGCCCAGGAACGAGTAGTCGGTTCGCCATCCCGTCGCCAGAATGACGACGTCGGCATCGAGTTGTTCACCAGTCTCCAGCTTTACTCCTCGTTCGCTAAAGCTTTCGATTCCACTCCGGCACGCGTTGATGACGCCTTCGCGCACGAGGCGATAGAAATCCGGACGGGGCACCATCGTGGTGTGATCGAAGCCGCTGAGCTCGATGGGCATCGGCGGAACCAGGCTGGTACGCGTGCCCGAGGCGTTACCCAGACGGCACTGAAAGTAGAGCAGGAGCTCGGTGAGACGCCAGTACAGCCAGACCAGGGGAGCGCCGACGTTATGCAGAACCCGCTCCACGCCGGTCGGTTGCTGATACAGGGGCAACAGTGTGCTGGCCATTCGCTGCAGAAGGCCCCACTTGAAAGGTAAGACACCAGCGAGCTTCTGCGGTATCGGCCAACGCGGCGTCCTGAACAGGATGCTGGTGTGGGAAGCGACCTTGGCCGCCTCGAGGGCGGCGTCTGTCGCGCTCTTTCCGTACCCCACCACGACTACCCGTTTGCCCGCGATCTGATCGCTGGATTGGAGTTTGGAGTTGTGCATCACAACTCCCTGGAAATCCTGTTGGCCGGGAAACTCGGGAATGTTCGGCTGACTGGAGAACGTGCCGACGCAGATGACTACGAGGTCGAACTCCTCTGTGCTGTCATGCGTTCCATCGTTGACGGTGAGCACCCAACCCGGTTGCTCACCGTCCCGCGGCGAGATTTCTGTCACCCGGGTGTCGAAACGGATGTGTGATCGGACACCGAACTCGTCGCAATAGTCGGACAGATATTTTTGGAATACGGGTCCAGGAGTGAAGTCCGGCGTATCAGGGGGCAGAGGCCAATCGGGAAACTCATAGAGTTCCTTTTGAACCTGTACTCCGAAGTTCAAATAGCCGTCTGCCCACACACCGCCGAGCTCACTCCGACGCTCGAATACCGTGCAATCGAAACCGTCACGGATGAGCGTCTTCGCGGTGGCGATGCCGGAAACGCCGGCACCGATGATCCCGACGCTTCGTATGTTGTCCCAGCTCATCTCGCCGCCTGCACGCTGGGCGTGCCGAGCGTCTTTCCCATCGCTCTGGCCACCAGGTATGGAACGATGGCCAGGGCCCAATATCCCAAGACGTATGAGCCCAGGACGACCCAGAGTACAAGCGCCCACAGTGCGTGGTAAGACGCGCGAAATCTGGTCTCGATGGGGTGGTCATGCAGCGTAGATCGAAACACTGCGACCTCCTGTCGGTACAGGTAGACGGCATGAGCGATACCGAGGGCGATGGCGAGCCATGAGAACAGGGTGGCTATGCTGTCCATTTTGGATTGCTAATCCGAGTGCCTGGATCCACGGCGATACTATCGTCGAAGCTTGCGCGAACTCCATATACTGGATATAAAAGCAGTATTGGTATCAATCCGGGACTCAACCATGCCGGCACCCGCGCCGCCCGGCTATGCCGAGCTGCACGCGATCTCCAATTTCAGCTTCCTCCGGGGCGCATCCCACCCGGAGGAGCTGGTGCTGCGGGCCGCGCAGCTCGGCTACGCCGCCATCGCCATCACCGACGAGTGCTCGCTCGCGGGGGTGGTGCGCGCACATAAGGCGGCCAGGGAGTGTGGGCTCGCGCTGATCGTCGGCAGCGAGATCCGG
This sequence comes from uncultured Gammaproteobacteria bacterium, assembly GCA_965364645.1. Lineage (GTDB taxonomy): Bacteria > Pseudomonadota > Gammaproteobacteria > HK1 > HK1 > JAABYT01. The sequence continues at coordinate 5,116 of CBDTYP010000070.1, forward strand.
GTGGAGGAGGACCTGCGGCTCGTGCTGCTGGCAACGGATCGGACGGCCTACGGCCGGCTCACCCGCCTCATCACCCGTGGGCGGCGGGCTGCGGACAAGGGCAGTTACCGGCTCACGCTCGCCGATCTGGACGCCGATCTGGAGGGCTGCCTCGCACTATGGCTGCCGAGGGCTGATTTCTCCGAGCCCGGCCCGGGGTTCAACCGGAGGCTCGACCAGGCCCGCTGGGTGGCGGGGCGCTTTCCTTCCCGGGCATGGCTCGCCGTGGAGCGCCTCTGCGGCCGGGACGATGGGCCGCGCCTCGCGGCCTGCCGGCGCCTGGGAGCGCGGGCGGGTCTGCCGCTCACGGCGGCCGGGGACGTGCACATGCACAGCCGCTCGAGGAGGGCGTTGCAGGATACCCTGTGCGCCATCCGTCTCGGCTGCACCGTCGCGGACGCGGGCCTGGCTCTGCATTCCAACGGTGAACGCAACCTGCGCAGCCGCGAGCGCCTCGCCCGGCTCTATCCCCGGGAGCTCCTCGAGGAGAGCGTCACCATCGCCTCGCGTTGCCACTTCTCCCTCGACGAATTGCGCTACGAGTATCCCGAGGAGCTCGTGCCGGCGGGCATGACCCCGGGCGGGTATCTGCGCGCGCTGACCGAGGAGGGGATCCGCGGGCGCTGGCCCGATGGCATCAGCGCGAAGCTCCGGGATCAGATCGAGCACGAGCTCACGCTGATCGCCGATCTCCACTACGAGCCCTACTTCCTCACCGTGCATGACATCGTGCGCTTCGCGCGCCGCGAGAACATCCTCTGCCAGGGCCGCGGCTCCGCCGCCAACTCCGCCGTGTGCTTCTGCTTGGGCATCACCGAGGTGGATCCCGCGCGCATGGAGATGCTCTTCGAGCGTTTCATCTCCCGGGAACGCAACGAGCCGCCGGACATCGACGTGGACTTCGAGCACGAGCGGCGGGAAGAAGTCATTCAATACATCTACCGCAAGTACGGACGCGAGCGCACCGCCATCGCCGCCACCGTTATCACCTATCAGCCGCGGAGCGCCGTGCGGGATGTGGGCAAGGCGCTGGGGTTCGATCCTGCCCAGGTGGATCGCTTCGCCAAGTCGCTCATGTGGTGGGACGGCAAGCAGGTGATACCGGAGCGCTTCCGGGAGCTCGGCTTCGATCCGGATAACCCCATGATGCATCGCCTCGCGACCCTGGTGGACAGCCTGGTGAGCTTCCCGCGGCATCTCTCCCAGCACACGGGCGGCTTCGTCATCTCCCGGGACGATCTCTCGACGCTCGTTCCCATCGAGAACGCCGCCATGGCGGATCGCACCGTCATCCAGTGGGACAAGGACGATCTGGAGGCGCTGGGATTGCTCAAGGTGGACGTGCTGGCGCTCGGTATGTTGACGGCCATCCACAAGAGCTTCGATCTCATGGCCGCCCATCGCGGCAGGCGGCTCACCATGGCCTCGGTGCCGGCGGAGGACCCGGTGGTCTACGAGATGATCCAGCACGCCGACACCATCGGCGTGTTCCAGATCGAGTCCCGCGCGCAGATGGCGATGCTGCCGCGCATGCGCCCGGCATGCTTCTACGATCTGGTCATCGAGGTGGCCATCGTGCGCCCGGGTCCCATCCAGGGCGGCATGGTGCATCCCTATCTCCGCCGCCGGCAGGGCATCGATCCGGTGCGCTATCCGTCGGAGGCCGTGCGCGAGGTGCTGAGGCGCACCCTCGGCGTGCCCATCTTTCAGGAGCAGGCGATGCAGCTCGCGGTGGTGGCGGCGGGCTTCAGCCCCGGTGAGGCGGACAGCCTGCGCCGGGCCATGGCCGCCTGGCGTCGGCGGGGCGGCCTCGCGCCCTTCGAGGAGCGTCTCATATCCGGGATGCGCGAGCGCGGTTACGACGAGGAGTTCGCGCGCCAGATCTTCAAGCAGATCCAGGGCTTCGGCGATTACGGCTTTCCCGAGTCCCACTCGGCGAGCTTCGCGCTGCTCGTGTACGTGTCGGCGTGGCTCAAATGCCACGAGCCCGCGGTCTTCGCCTGCGGGCTCTTGAACAGTCAGCCCATGGGCTTCTATGCGCCCTCGCAGCTCGTGCAGGACGCGCGCCGCCACGGCGTCGAGGTGTTGCCCGTGGACGTGGCGGCGAGCTTCTGGGATTGCACGCTGGAGCAGGGTGGCGGCGCGCTCGTCCTGCGCCTGGGGTTGCGCATGATCAAGGGCATGTCCCGGGCGAGCGCCGAGGCTCTGACGGAGGCGCGTGGCGGGACGCCCTTCGCCGACGTCGCGGATCTCGCGCGGCGCACGCGCCTCCCGCGCCGGGACATGAACCTGCTGGCCGGCGCGGGCGCCCTCGAGACCCTGGCGGGTAATCGCCACAAGGCCCACTGGCGGGTGCTCGGGGTGGAAGCGCCGTCAGCGCTATTCGATGCGCCCCACTTCAACGAGGGCGAGCCGATGTTGCCGGTGCCGGTCGAGGGACAGAACCTGGTGGCGGATTTCCGCGCCATGGGCCTGACGCTCGGCAGGCATCCGGCGGCGCTGCTGCGGGGGCACCTGAAATCCCTCGGCATGGCGACCGCCGCCGACATCCGGCGCTGCCGCCACGGTGATCGCGTCCGCGCCGCCGGTATCGTCATCAACCGCCAACGCCCGTCCACCGCGAGCGGCGTGATCTTCATGACATTGGAAGACGAGACCGGTCATATCAACGTGGTCGTGTGGCCCTGGGTGGTGGAGCGGCAGCGCCGCGAGGTGGTGGGCTCCCGCCTGGTGGGCATTCACGGCACCATCGAGCGGGAAGGCGAAGTGGTGCATCTGGTGGTCGGCCGCATCACCGACCTCAGCCACCTGCTGGGCCGCCTCCAAACCCGCTCCCGAGACTTCACCTGATTTCTTACGCGCGCTTGCGGGGGAAGTCGATGGCTTTGGGCTGGCCGACGCCCGGGCCGACGGCGAACTCCATGCCGATTCCGCGCAGCGCCTCGAGGACGGCTTTGGATACTACCGATGGCGCGACGGACTGCTTTCCCGCTGCGCGGGCGATCTCCACCAGGTTGCGGGCGAGGATCAAGGCGACAGGGTTGTCCACCACGTCGTTGACGATGTCCGCATCCAGCTTGAGAGAATCGACGGGCAGACTCGCTACCGACCGCACCGTGGCGTGACCGGTCCCGAAGCAGTTAACGGAAAAGTGTGCGCCGATCTCCCGCATGCTGTCGATGAAACGGCTACTCGCCGAGTTGCCGTCCAGCAGGATCTTCTCCGGCAGCCCGAAGCACAGCTTGTCGGCGGAAATGCCACTCTCGTTCAGCAGCACGACGGCGCCGTCGACGAATTCATCGTCGCGAAGCGAGGAAGCGGTGAGGTCGATGCAGCAGTGATTCAGCGTTGCCACCCGCTCGGAATCATCGGAGAGCCAGGACAAGGTGTGCTCGAAGGCCCAGCGATCGAGCTGCGGCGCGATGTGGTAGCGCTCCGCCGCCGGCAGGAACACGGTGGCGGGAACCTCGACGCCCTGATCGTCCTGCATGCGCAGCTGCAATTCGAATGATTGCAACTCCGCCTCGTCGGCGTTCTCCTCGTTCAGTGCGAGGATTGGGTGTAGTACCAACGAGAAGAGATCGTCTTCCAGCGCATTGTTGATGCGTGTCAGCCAATGGGCCTCCTGACGCCGCCGGGCAAGCTCGAGATCGTCGCTCGAGCAGATGTGCACGCGATTCCGCCCGCGTTCCTTGGCGAGGTAACAGGCGTTGTCAGCGGCCGAAAGGATATCGGCGACGCTGCGCGCGGTGCGCGAGATGGGCATCAACCCGATGCTCACGCCGAGCTGGAAGCTCGCGCCCTGCCAGACGAAGCGAAAATTGCTGATGGCCTTGTGCAGGCTGTCCGTCAACCGCTCGGCCTGCTCGATGCTGCAATGCTCGATGATGACACCGAACTCATCGCCGCCGAGACGCGCCAGCGTATCTCGCTGACGCACCTTGGTGCGGAGCAGGGAGCTCACCTGCTTCAAGAGATAGTCTCCGGCGGTGTGCCCGCAGGTGTCGTTGACGACCTTGAATTGATCCAGATCGAGATAGCACAGCGCGTGCTCACCGTTGCCGCTGCGCGCCGCTTCGAGGACGCGCCCGAGACGCTCTTCGAACTCCCGGCGGTTGACGAGCCCCGTCAATGAATCGTGGCTCGCCTGGTGGGCGAGCTGCCGCGACATGCGGTGGGGCCCGGTCACGTCACGGCCGGTGCCGCGGTAGCCCTGGAAGGAACCGTGCTGATCGAAGACCGGCTTACCGCTCATGGTGTGAATGCGGAGCTCGCCGTCCACGCCCAGGACCTCGAGCTCCAGGTTGTAGAAGGGGCTGTCGCCCTCGAGCTGCGCGATGTGCGACTTCCGCGCTTCGACGTCCGGGCAGATGGCCTCTATCCATTCGGTATGCCTGAGACCCAGGAGATTGTGGGCGGGGATGCCGGTGATCTCTTGGTAGCGCTCCGACAGGTAGCTGAGGCGGAGGTCCGCGTCGAGCTCCCAGAACCAGTCCGCCGCCGTATCGGCGAAGTCGCGGAAACGCTGCTCGCTCCAGCGCAGACCCTCCTCGGCCCGGCGGCGCTCGGTGACGTCGATGATCGTGCTCTGGATGGCTTCCTCCCCATCCCACTTCACGACGCTCACGACGTTTTGCAGCGTGACGATCGTGCCGTGCTTGCGGACGGCGTCGAACTCGTACTGACTCGGCGCGGACTCCCCGCGCATGCGGGCCTCCATGTAGCGTCGGCGGCGCTCACGCTCGTAGGGCGCGAGATGATTTTCGACGCTGCCGAGCGCCATCACCTCCTCCGGCGTGTCGTAGCCGAGGATCGAGGCGTAGGCGCGGTTGACGAAGAGCGGCGCCCAGTTGCGGTGGATCAGGATTCCCTGAATCGATCCCTCGATGAGGGCCCGGAAGCGGTCCTCGCTGTCCTTGAGCTTGATCCGGAGTTGGGTGTTTTCCGCCATCAGCCGGCGCAGCCATGACAGTGCATCGTGACTGGGTTAAGCTCCGGGCGATTCGGCCGCGTCCCCGGGGGGGTGCGCGGCTTCCCTTTTCGAGGCAGAGAAGCATGAACAAGTATCGTATTGCCGTGATCCCGGGAGACGGGATTGGCAAAGAGGTCGTTCCCGAGGGGCTCCGCGTCCTGGAGGCCGCCGGCCGGCGTTTCGACATCGACTACCAGTTCGACGAATTCCCCTGGAGCTGCGAGCACTACGCGAGCACCGGGCGCATGATGCCCGAGGACGGCATCGAGCAGATTCGCCAGCACGACGCCATCTTCCTCGGCGCCGTGGGTTTCCCGGGCGTGCCGGACCACGTCTCCCTGTGGGGGCTGCTGATTCCGATCCGCCGAAACTTCCACCAGTACATCAACCTGCGGCCCGTACGGCTCCTGAACGGTATCGTCTCGCCGCTGCGCGATCGTGGCGCCGAGGACATCGACTTCTACGTCGTGCGCGAGAACGTCGAGGGGGAGTACTCGGAGATAGGCGGGCGTCTGAACGAAGGCACCGAGGACGAGGTGGTCATGAAGGAGACGGTCTTCACCAGGAAGGGCGTGGACCGGGTCATGCGTTACGCCTTCGATCTCGCGGCCACGCGAGAGGCCCGGCACGTGACGTCCGCCACCAAGTCGAACGGCATCACCCACACGATGCCGTACTGGGATGAGCGCTTCGCGGCCATCTCCAGCGAGTATCCCGACATTCGTACCGATCAGTTCCATATAGACATTCTCACCGCCAACTTCGTGCTGCATCCCGACTGGTTCGACGTGGTCGTCGGCAGCAATCTTTTCGGCGATATCCTTTCCGACCTGGGTCCGGCCGTGGCCGGCACCATCGGTATCGCTCCCGGGGCAAACATCAACCCCCCGCGGGAGTTCCCATCCATGTTCGAGCCCGTGCACGGCTCGGCGCCGGATATCGCCGGCAGGGGTATCGCCAACCCCATCGGCCAGATCTGGTCCGGCGCCATGATGCTCGAGCATCTTGGCCACCCCGAGGCTGCGAAGGCTATGGAGGAGGCCATCGAGACCGTCCTCGCCGAGCCGTCGCTGCACACCCCCGACATGGGAGGCAAGGCAACCACCGCCGACCTGGGCACCGCCATCGCCGAAGCACTCGGCTAGGCGCTCGTACCCACACGCTCTCGATGGAAG